>JAGQMZ010000046.1 GCA_020428405.1 Candidatus Saccharimonadota bacterium
CAAAGCAATTGCTGGACCCATTTATTAAACAGCAGTGGCCTTTTTAACGGTTGAAGACTAGTAAAATTCCACTCAAAATTAATGCTATTCCAACTAGATTTTGCCAACTAATAGATTCTTTAAATAAAAAGTGAGCTACTAGCACAGATAAAATTATCGCTAATCCGGTCATTGTGAGCTGCACACTATAAAACTTAACTTTTGATAGAAGTAAGAAATAGCAAGCAGTACCAATCAGGTATGCCATTACGCCTAACCAAAACCTAGGCTGTAAGATCATTTTTTGTATAAGCGATATACCGGAAATGTCCGCATTGCTACTAGTTAAGTATTTTACGGTACTTGCCCAAAGAGATTGCCCAGCAACAAGGCAAGATGCAATTATAAATGCTAATAGATAAGTCACCAGGTTATTTTAACATAGAGGTTAAAATAACTTCGTATATAATGGCTTTATGCAAGATTTGGTAATTGGAATAGTAATTGTTTCTTATGGTCACGGAGAAGATATACTAGAGCTAGTAAAAAAACTAAAAAAACAAACATCCAGTAATGATGAAATAGTTATTATTGATAATCATCCAGGTAAAGACACATATAATATTTTCAAAAAAAGCGATATTGCTAACTGTTATACTTCTGAAAATCTTGGTTTTGGGCATGCTTGCAATCTGGGTGTAAAGAAGCTTAATAATAAACCAGATACACTACTTTTTATTAATCCTGATGCTAGCCCAAGAGATGACCTGCTTAGCGCTATCAGAAATGTTGACTTTGAAAAATACGCAGCAGTTATGCCTACAATTATTTTGCCAGATGGCAGAGTTAATACTAGCGGTAATGTGCTACATACCTCTGGCTTATCTTGGTGTGGTAATTTATATGGAAAGCCTATAGACAAGCCTGTCATGCAAGAAACATACTCTTTGTCTGGGGCATGCTTCGCAATCAGTAAGGATTGGTGGAAAAAGCTTGGTGGCATGGACTCAAGCTATTTTATGTACTATGAGGATACAGATTTAAGTACAAGAATAAGTCTTTTAGGTGGCAAACAAGCGGTGCTTAATAATGTATACGTAGAGCATGATTATGATTTTACTAAAGGTAAGCATAAGTGGCTTTATATTGAAAGAAACCACCCCTTATATATGATTAAAACTTGGCCCTTGTCTGTTTTGATACTGCTTAGTTTGCAGAACTTAATATTATTTGTTGGACTATGGTTTATCTCAATCGTACAAGGAAGGCTTCTAGTTAAAATGAAAGCTACAATAATATCTATTAAAGCCTTGCCGAGTTTTTTAAGAGCTAGGCGAAGCACACAGAAGAGTCGTGTTATCAGCTCGGCAGAGTTTATTAATTTACTAGATCCAACAATTAATAATAAGGCATTAAGTGGAGTATTTAACTCTAAAGCTACAAATACCTTTTTTATAGTTAATTACAAACTTTCAAAGGTTATTTTAAATATATTTTCTAACTAGCTCTTGTCCTTTTCTGAAAGGATAATAGATAGCTCCTGATGAAGATCTTGTACTCGTTTTTCAAGTACGTCAACTTTAACAAACAATCTGTTTACTACGTAGAATATATAAATAATTCCAGTTATTTGCAAAACATCGAATAAACTTAGAGGCTCTGTTTGAGTTAAGCCCTCGTTGTAAAGGTAAGTATATATATTTTGAGCAAAGACTAAGCACAATAATATGACTACCCAAAAGATCGTTTTAATAATAAGTCTTCTTTTTGAAGTGTTGTTGAGTTTATAAGAAACAAATGCTCCAACTATAGCAGTTATAATTAGAGGCAGATTCAATAAAACTAGAATTAGATATCTACTCACTGAAAAACTCCACTACGCGTTGCTTAAGTAGTAACTTAAGAATATTATATGCATTCCAGTTATTTTGTCCTTTAGAAATTGAATATTCAGTGTAAATAGCTTTGATGGGGTATTCTTGTATATCAAGATGCTGTTGTTTTGCTCGCCATAACATTTCTGAGCAAAATTCATAACCACTAGTCTTCCACTTCAAATTATCTAATGCGTTTTTAGAAAAAATCCGTAAACCTGATTGAGAGTCGGTGACATTTATTCCAAACAATATGTAAGTTATATAGCTGAGTCCTTTATTGCCTAGAATTTTAACTCTAGACATACCTTGTGAATCAATTAGACGGCTACCTATTAGCAAATCTGCTTGATTTTTTTGGATTAAATTAATACCTCGTATAGCATCGTGGGCGTGATGCTGTCCATCGGCATCCATAGTAACGGCAATATCAAAGTTTTGCTGCTCGGCATAAGAAAGCCCAGTAGCAGTTGCACTACCACTACCAGAATTTAAGATATGTTTAATTACTTTTACACCTGCTTTACTGGCGACCACAGCAGTATTGTCTTTTGACCCATCGTCAACAACAACAACTTCGTATGAATATTTACCTTTTGCATGTCTATTAATATCAACTATGACTTTAGATATTGATGACTCTTCGTTGTAGGCTGGTATTATAAATGCAACATTCTTTTTTTTCATAACATTAACTGTTTATATACTTTCCGTAGCCGGATTTTTTGAGTGGATTGGCTAGGTTTTGCAATTGCTCTTGGTTTATAAAACCTTGTTCGTAAGCGATTTTTTCTGGTGAACCAATTATTTGGCCTGTGCGTTTTTGTAGGACGCGTACAAAATCTGTGGCATCGCTTAGGCTGTCTATTGTGCCGGTGTCTAACCATACATCGCCATCATCTAGAGTAGTTACTTTTAGTTTGCCGCGTTTTAAATATTCTTCGTTTACGCTAGTAATTTCTAGCTCGCCACGTTCACTTGGCTGCACGTTTTTGGCTATTTCTACTACG
>JAGQMZ010000047.1 GCA_020428405.1 Candidatus Saccharimonadota bacterium
TTAGCGCTCGTTGAATTAATAACCGGAAAGTTTAGATAGTTATTAGAGCCGGTGTCGGGATCGGAAGTGTCGTTTAGCGTGGGGCCTACCTGACTACTTGACTGCAATGCAAGCGTACCATCAACAGTCACAGATAAAATATCGATACCTAGTCCTGGGGTCGAAGCACCGAAGAAATTACCGCTTGAATTGTTTAAGATAGTATTACCAATAATCGAATTATTGTTTGGTGTAAATGATCCAAATCCAATGACCGTAAGCTCTGATACAATAATTCCAGCTGCGGTATTACCCCCTATAATATTACCATCTCCAGGATTTACGCCTCCAATAGTGTTATCAACAACATTACCTAAAACCGTTATACCGGTACTTTGAGTAATACTATTATCAATAGTGCCATCAGTTTTTGTCCCTATTTTATTACCTTGAATTGTAGTATTTTCAACCAAACCTGGAAACCCTCCTAGATTTATATTTGAGATGCCCTGATTATTAGTGACAGTGTTTCCAGTTACAGTCACGTCAGAACTGCCATTCGTCACAGCTATTCCCCCTGATGCCCACCCTGATACTATATTGTTCTTTATTGAAGTGTTCTCGGCCGAAGATAAGCTTATACCATACCCGGCTCCACCACCATTTGTGTTCCCTAAAAGAGTTATTCCGTCATAACCAAAACCAATATAATTACCTTCGATTACAACATTGTCGGCATTTGATGGGGCAATTCCATGCCCTAGGCTTTCTCCTATAACATTAATTGCCCCTGTAGTGGATCCACCAACTAATGCTCCATTATTATTATCTATTGAAGGATTACCAGAACCATTTGGCTGTGAATTTGGAATTGGAGTTAAGCCGTCAGCGGCAACACCAACAAAATTACCTTGCATAACCCAATAATCATGATTGTCACCCCATCCAAGTCCGGAGCCTTGTGGAGTAGTACCATTACCAGAAATCAGATTGCGATCTTCTGGGTTAAGACCGCCAATAGTAGCGTTATTACCGATACCGCCCCAACCACTAACTCCAATGTTTGCATTCGGTTGTGCTGTATTTCCAACAGGATTAGTCCCAATATAGCATCCAGCTAAAGTAGCATTATTGCCATTTATATTAATTCCTTCGTTTGACCAACTATTAATTACCAGTCCCTTAACTTCTACATCGCTTGCACCATTAATTACTATGCCATCTACGGGAGTACCTGCATTTGTTCCGTCTAGCTCAATTAGTAATATCCCATTCAATGGATTCGGTGCTATAGCTGTATTTGCTTGTGCTCCAGGCTGAGAGTATCCATTTATCGATACTGTTTCAGTTATATCTGGAAGTGCAGAAGTGGGTGAAATGGTATATCCATCCTGACCACCGTTAGTAAAATCAGCTGTTTCCTGAATATTAAAATTAATAGTATCACTGCCGCTACCTGCTAGGCATTCACCTACAGCAGCGCCAGAGGCAATATCAGTGTTAGAGGCAACTATTGCTTCACGCAGTGTACATTCTCCATCATTGTCTTGATCATCAGCGGTCGAGTTAACTACTATAGTAGTTGCAGCATGAACAGGTATAATGTTTGTACTTATGGAGATAGCAATAAATCCTAATACAGATAGGGGTAGTATGACGGTTAATGGTAGACTTTTGATATTCAACACTAAAATACTTTCTCTTATCTGCATCTATTTTAGCATAAGGGTATAAAAGCAAGAACAGTAGCGCAGTAGAACATACCAAACTAAAGCAACGCTACTAACTTACGGGGAGGTAGAGTAAATTAAGCCTCTTCCCAAATCTCAGCAGGAATTCCATGCTCTTTTAACTTATCAATGGTAATAAACCTAATCCCTGGTCTATCTTCATCTTCATATTCCCAGATATCTGCCATAAGCCCCTTAGTTCTTCGCTTGGCATAGATTAAATCAGTGAGAGTAGCGCATACTAGTAAAATTGCTGGCTTAGGATCACCGTAAGTTTGTTCGTCCCATTCATCCATTTCTTCGTCCAAATACTCAACGTATTTCTTTAGTCTGTTGCGTAATCGGTAACGTGGAAGAGTAGCATCAAATATTTCAAGTAAGTAGCTATTAACTACCTTGGGCTCTTCATGTCCTTCATGAATGGCTTTATTAAAGCAGAGGTTTGGTTGAATCAGCTCATTGTCGCTCAAGAAGTGGTAGTAACTATCGCTCCGGTAATCGGCTTCAGTTTCATAAAAGTAGGAAATCCCAGGTTCTGGGTAGGTATCCTCGTTATCTACAGTACGGGCAGCATCAAGACTAATACAGACGTTTGCGATAGCCAGGCAACGGTCAATAAACCCCTGGCTACGCTTATGCTCACGGTAGCGCTTGTTAATCTCTTTGTCCTCATGAAAACCCATATTATGTAAGTGTCTTATTCCATTGATACCCATATAGTAAATAGCTGGTTTAGTTTTCTCTGCAAAGTGATGTTTATTGTATATCCAGTTTATATATTCTTTTTGTCTTAGATCTTTTAGCCATAAGTTAATAGTCTTTTTATCTTTATGCTTTAGTATTGTCTGTATTTGTATTCTAGTTAAGAATCGATGTGTATATATTAGATCTAGTATTTCTGTTTGTTTGTGGGTTACTTTAGGTATTGATTGTACGCTCATTATTGCCAAACCCTCCTACTCCCTAGTTATATAAAGGTAGGTAACACTATATCTCAGAATTAACTCTTTGACACGAGCGTTATATTGCCCCCGCCCTTGGGGGTAAGAAAGTATATCAAGACTTTACTTAATTTAGGGCGTTGGTGTACTTAGTAGTTTGCCTAAAACCAGTTCAAACATCGGTGTATCGCTCTTCCTATT
>JAGQMZ010000048.1 GCA_020428405.1 Candidatus Saccharimonadota bacterium
GCAGCATCCATTCTAATTGGTCGAGGTTTTTTACAAATTGCAGGCGCTTGTTTATTTATATCCCTCCTTTTAGATGGGCTAGATGGGTTAGTTGCAAGAATGCTCAAGAAAGAAAATTTATTTGGAGCTTTTTTGGATGGGGTTTGTGATCGTTACGCTGACCTATTCATTTTATTCGGTTTGGTTTGGTATTCATTAACACAAAACAATATACTGCACATATCATTGATATGTATTGCTATTATTGGTACAAGTGTAACATCATATACGACACCACATGCTTTATCATTGTCTATAGTCAAATCTAAAAAGCACATTGGTGTTTTTGGGCGCGTTCAAAGAATGTTACTTTTAATTATGATGTTATTATTTCCTTCCCTACTCACTATAGCTTTATGGATTTTAGCGATTTTATCCAATGCAACTGCTATTCATCGTGTTTACTATTACTCTTCTGTATTTCGTTCAACATAATCCGTTTACACAAGACTGAACCAATGAACTATTGAGCAAACTGCCAACTGGACGACCTTCCCCAGAGCAGATATTCACCATTAAACTTGTGATTTTGGAGTCTTGACAGTGGGGCTCACTTTATAGATGCCCATCCTCAATACAGTGATTTTGTGGTCTTAGTAATAAGGTTGCTTTGTAAACAGTCATTTAATCTTAAATTATCATGCAAAAAGCAGGGTTTTCAGATCATTTTTATTCTGTGAAATTTTTACATACTTTATTAGGTCGCACCTTGGCATCATATATACAAATATTAAGTAGAACCTGCCATTTTAATGTCGAAGGCGAAGAGCACTACATGGCAGCCATCGGTAGCAACCGACCTGTTTTATATGCTCTTTGGCATCAACAACTTATGCCCCTTATGGCTTTTGGATGGAGGGTTTTTGATCTAAAGAATTTTGTTTTTATAGTTGAAGGTGAAAACCGTGGCAGAATTTTGGCAAAGATGGCCACTACGCTTAATGCACACAAAGTAGTTCAAGTTGATATGCAAGGCAACCCGACACTAGCAGCCCGTCAGGTTATACACATTATTAAATCCATGGAGGCGGGAAAATACTCAATGCTAACTCCAGACGGACCCTATGGGCCTGCGTTTGAACAAAAACCAGGAACTGCTTTCATTGCTCGTAAAAGTAATGCTGTAGTAGTTCCATGTGGTGCGTGGGCATCAACTGCCTACCAACTAAAAAGATGGGATCGCTATTTGATTTTATTCCCTTACACCCAGGTAACTGTAGTTTTTCAAAAACCAATTTATGTAGATAATGATATGAGTAGATCTCAGCTCGAAACGTCACTAAATAACGAAATGCATATGGCTCGCAGACGAGCGCAAGCTTTGACTTACACTCTCCCTTCCTAGAAAAACTCCACGGGTATTCTAAAGGATATTTTCCTTCTTTAAGCACCTTGCTATGCCAGCATAAATTTGCATCAACTCACGTAGCGAATTGGCGCCAAATAATGAGAGATCGAACAAACCATTAAGCATTTCTGGTGAAACGCTTTGATTATCCTGTGTTTTACGGATTGATTCAGCAATCAAACGGGCTTCATCACAAGGGTCTTTGAGGAGGGCACTCTTGCCATAAACAGGTCGTATGTTAACACCACTTGATTTTGCTACATCCTGTACTAACAAGTGCAATGCATCACTACATTCTATAATATATCGACTTATCTCATACCTAACTTTTCTAAACGGCCTCCATACTGAAAAAGAATCTATAGAAACAACTAATTGTACTGTAGGGTAATATTCAATTAACAGATTACGCAACCATGTAATGTTCTTCCGATGTTGCAAAAACTGAAACAGTGAAACACTTTGATCCAGTTTTTCAATTAACCAATTTGGACCTATTGCAACAAAGAAACTTAATCCAAGTGGAATAAGGATAAACGTATCAAATATTAGGTAAATACTGTGTATCTCAGCACTTAACGGGTGCTCAGGTGACAAAAAAAACAAAATGATGGTAACCAAAAGATTCGCCGCAAAGTGACTGCTATGTGTAACAATACTAACAAAAGCAGCTTTTACACGAATTGAGTGATATTTTCCATAACTTGTTTTGCCAAGTTTGACAAATACATATGCCGTAACTAATTCAGCAACTATTATATAAGTCATTGTGAAAAAACGGCTTAGTAGAAGAAGAGGCTGTTGTTTTATATCAGTTGAACTAGGTGTTAACGTATCATTTAAATCTCCTAGAATTATTAACTCAAAAACCAAAGCTGCCATTAAAGCAATGATCATTCCTACAAACAACACACGTGTGTGCCTTTTTAGGTTAAATGTAATATTTAATTGGTAAAGGAGTTCATTGTCTTCAACGCTAATTGCATAATCCCAAAAAAGAGAAGCCGTCAAATATAAAAAGAAAGCAGATACTATGGAACATCCTATTTCCACAAAATTTACAAGCCTTCCTGGGAAAAATTGCTCAAACCACCAACTAAATGGAAGAATAACACTATGGATTCCTTGGAAAAGCATGCCCACCGCAAAAATTACAGCGACAGAGCGAGTCGTACTACGTGCTAAATCTACAAGACGCGAGAGAATAACTCCCCAAACAAGGACATTAAATACAAAAAGCAAAATAATAGTAAATATATTCATGTAATCAATGAGTAAACGTAAGCGTTCAGGTAGGTAATTGAACAAGAGTCAATCCAACAAAAAGTGGATAGACAAAGGGATAAAAAAGCAGCATTATAAGCAGATGGTCAAACGACAACCACCGCCCGGCATTCTCAACCAGGATTGGGAAGCAACACCCAGCAGTGTGCAAACATTGGTTTA
>JAGQMZ010000049.1 GCA_020428405.1 Candidatus Saccharimonadota bacterium
GTCTGTGGGGAGATATTACTTGAAAAGAAAAAACCCGATAGCAGCTATCAAGAGATTCCAAAATGTTATTGATGAATATCAAACCACTTCTCATGCGGAAGAAGCGTTATATAGGCTAGTTGAGAGTAATATGATGCTAGGTTTAAAAGACGAAGCAGAAAAATATGCCGGCGTACTTGGTCATAATTATCCGGGTGGAAGCTGGTTTCATAATGCACGTAATTTATTAAAATAATGCTACTTCATGCTGCAAAACCTATCAATTCAGGATTTTCTATTAATTGAGAAATTAGACCTGGATTTTGAAGACGGGTTTTGCACTATTACAGGTCAAACAGGTGCCGGTAAGTCAATTTTGCTTGACGCTATCCTATTTGCTTTAGGCTCAAAAGTCGGGGGGGAAGCCGTACGTGCTAAACAAGAAAAAGCTATAGTTGCTCTTACTTTTACAAGAGTAGACCAAGCTGCCGAATATTTATATGCTTACGATATCAACCTTGAGGCAGGCGATGATGTAGTAATAAAGAGAATTCAGTACGCTAACGGCCGTAGAAAGTTTTTTATTAATGATAATATAGTGACTCAGAAGGTAGTCTCTGATTTATTCGAGTATCTTTTAGAAATTCACGGCCAACACAACCATACATTGCTTTTGAAGACCTCTTCCCACTTAGAAATACTTGATCAATCTGCTGGTAACCTTCAACTGAAAAAAGAGGTAATGGATCTATATAAATTATGGCAGGAATTACATTCTGAAATATTAAAAGCAAGCGCAGAAAAAGAAGCTATTATTAAAGAAATAGATTATCTAACTCATATATGCCAAGAACTAAAAGTTTTAGATATTAAGGATGGCGAGGAAGAAGAGTTAACCGAAATTAAAAAACGCCTGCAAACCCGAGAGAAAGAAATTAAGTTAATAGAATCTATTTTGAATGATATAGAGGGAAGTAATATAGAACAAATTATAGCTAAAACCCAAAGGAATATAAATAAATCGGAGAATATTGAAATATATAATAATGTAAATATCTATTTAGATGAAATATATAATAAAGTAGAAGAAACCAAATCAGCTTTAACTAATATTTTATATGGCTTTGATTTGCCAGACCATTCGCTACCGGAAATAGAGGATAGATTATATTCGATTAGATCCATTTCTAGAAAACATGGATGTGCTGTAAGTGAATTAGGCAACTTGAGACAACATAGCGAAGAAAGACTTATATTACTTGAACAGAAGATTAAAAACAGCACAGAGTTGAATGAGAAGGTACTAAGTGCTAAACAAGAATATTTACATAAAGCAACTTTACTATCCGAAAATAGGCAAATAGCAGCGCGAGGGCTTGAGACAAAAACTATGGGTGAGTTGTCGATGCTGGATATGAAGAAAGCAGTATTTGCTGTTGAAATTAATTCAGAAGAGAAGAACGCTGGGATTAACGGCATAGATGAGGTAAGATTTCTTGCTTCGACCAACCCCGGAATGCCGCAAGCCCCTATTGATAAAATAGCTTCTGGAGGCGAACTATCAAGGTTCATGCTTGCATTTAGAACTGCATTATTTGATAAAACTACTCAAAAAACTATTATTTTTGACGAAGTAGATGTAGGAATTAGCGGTAGTGTTGCTGATGCTGTTGGGCAGAGACTAAAAACCTTAAGTAAAGTTGCACAAGTTATAGTAATTACCCATCAGCCGCAAGTTGCTGGTAAAGCCAACCAGCATATCCTAGTGGAAAAAACTCAGATGACGGCAAATACTTTAGTTACTGCTCATTCTCTTAATCGTGAAGAAAGATCACGTGAACTAGCTAGAATGATTTCCGGCAAAGAAATAACTGCTAATTCTCTTGCTGCTGCGAAAGAGTTAATGTAAAGCGAATTAAAAACTGTGTAAAGGTAACCGGATGAGCTGTAATTTTAACCATTATATGTAAAAGTAAGGACTTAATCTGACAGTTAAGGATTGTTGGGTACGAAAATATTAGATAGAATCGTACCCGGCAATAATTTTAACAACCTCAAAAAAGGAGACTGTCAGATGACAATATATCAAGAAAAAATCATAAAGCCAAGAGTTGGTTTATTACAACTTGCAGAACATTTAGGGAATGTATCCCAAGCGTGCAAAGTCATGGGCTATAGTAGAGATACATTTTATCGCTATAAAGAACTCTACGACCAAGGTGGAGAAGAAGCCCTGTTTGAGATGAATCGTAAAAAACCTTGCCTGAAGAATCGTGTGCCTGCTAATGTGGAAGATGCTGTAATTAATATGGCTGTGGACTTTCCGGCTTACGGGCATGAAAGAGCTGCAAATGAGCTACGGAAACGGGGTATTATCCTCTCTGGAGGTGGCGTAAGGTCTATCTGGTTACGTAACGATTTAGAGAACTTTAAAAAACGTCTCAGGGCTTTGGAAGCCAAAGTTGCCAATGACGGTATTGTTCTCAACGATGTGCAGCTTGCTGCACTTGAAAAGGCAAAAAACAAGCGTGAGGCAACGGGCGAAATCGAAACTATGCACCCTGGTTACCTAGGGTCACAGGATACTTACTACGTGGGCAATATCAAAGGCATAGGGCGCATTTATCAACAAACTTTTGTAGATACCTATTCCAGAGTGGCTATTTGTAAGCTCTATACTGAGAAAACGGCTATTACCGCCGCTGATCACCTTAATGATAGGGTTATACCGTTTTTTGCAAGCCATAATATCCCTTTGCTTCGTATCTTAACCGATAGAGGCACTGA
>JAGQMZ010000004.1 GCA_020428405.1 Candidatus Saccharimonadota bacterium
ATACAAATTTGCTTTTGTTTTGCTTAACAGGTTAGAAGTTGATGACACATTTTCTTTGACTTATGAAGGCAAAAGATACGTCTACAAAGTATTTGATAAAAAAGTAGTGCCTCCAACAGATGTTTCGGTACTTGGCCCAAGCGAACGAGCATCTACCGCAACCCTTATTACTTGCGACCCGCCCGGTACATCAATAAACAGGTTAATAATTGTTGGGGAGCAAATATCTCCCGATCCGGCATCAAATACTGCGAGCCCCGTACATCAGGCCTCTACCGAACCACAAATAGTTCCCGGAAATGCACCTTCGCTTTGGAGTAGATTCACAAATTGGCTGACAAGTTAATCTTCAATTCTCATTGGAGTTTGAGTTAAGGTAAAACCTGATTCATTTTTTGCAACGCTATAGAATACTGTGTAATCTCTATCAAACAATGTATTGGTAGTTGGTACAATCGGCATTAAAGTCTGACTATTTATACCGTCAAAATCAAATACAAAAACATTCCCATCAACATTAGTAATTAGTCTGTGGCCGTCCATCCATCTTGCCGGGCGACTTGTGTCAATGTTTTCCTGAATTTCATACCTAAATTGCCGGTCTTCGTCGGCATCATAAACTGCAAAATTCTTTCCTGATTGAGCTGCAATAAATCTTGTATTTGCAGAAAATGACAAATTGGTCGGATTGTCTAACCTCATAGTTCTGGCAAAAATGGACTTATTAGCATCAGAGTTCTTTAATACTTCCAATGGATCTTTATAAATATATACTTCATCGTCTTCGCTACTAGCGGCAGTAATATACCAGCTATCGTCAAACCTTGCCACGTCAACTAAGTATTCAGCAGTCGGGCTAGCAGGCAACGATTTAAGTTCATAATCATCTTCGTTATTTTTTACTCGTAGTGAGACAAGGCTTGAGTCTGTCTCGTTTGGTGTAACGTAAACCAGCATATCATCTCCGTATGACTTAAACGCCAGTGAGCTGACAACTAAAGGAGTAATTGCATTGGATTTCATATCTATAAGTTCAAGGAGCCCGTTTGGCGCAGTCTGAATAAACATTCGATCTATTTTTTTATCCTGAAGCTGAATTGAATAAGGATTTTGGTTAATTTTTTGATTTACATTATATGATTCAGATGGACTATCGATGTTAAACAGCACATACTCCACCCCTTCATCAAATTTGTGTTGCAGCAAGACATTCTTATTATCGTTTGCCCATTCTATGACTTTAAGTGATTGCGTTCCGGTAGTAGCTGACAGTATACTTGCTGGCATTTCTATTGTTGTTTTGGGTTCTTCGGGATTATTTGCTTGGAAAATATCAAATTTTAAAAAATTATCTGGACTCTGAATAACTATAAATTGTCGATCTGGTGTTGACGTTACAATTCCTGGCTGAGAAGAATATGATTCTTTACTAGTTGTGTCTAGGTTCTCAGGAAATAAAAATGGGTAAAGCATTCTGAGTACTGAACCGCCCGCCAGACTAAACTCCCGTTGCCATGACCTGTATTTATCTTTAATTAATGTGGCTTTGTAGCGACCTTCGTTTAATGTAAATTTGGTATTAGTCTTATCATTATCTTTAAAATCTTTGGTTAAACCTTCTATATAGACATCCACAGATTCAGGCTGAGAACTAAAGAAGACTAGTCCATTTTGAACAACTTTTCCCTCATTAAAACCATAGCCGAATATTGCAAATAGCAGGACTAAAGCACCCATTGCAATTGCAATAGCCATTAAGATATAACCGGTGTAAAGTTTTATAGTATTCGCTCTTTTTTTGTTAGGGTCAAGAAAGTCCATGTATATTAATATTTAACCATATTTTAAGCTTGTTTTCTATCGTTAATAACTTGCTACAAATTATTAAAGAGGTTATGATTAATAGTAGATTTAAAGAGTTGCTATTATAGTTGTGAACCACAGAAACACAATCGAAATAAACGGAAAGCTGTACGACGCAAAGAACGGTTTGCTGTTAAGTTCTACCACAAATACACCTCAAACATTTCACCCAAAACCAACCATTGATGGTGTTATAACAGCTAAGCAAAAAACAAAATCACAAAGGAATCCGAATATTCGATCATCAAAAAGCAAAGCTGTTCATAACACTAGAAAACACAGAAATACTCAAAAATCTCATACTTTAATAAGATACGGCGTTAAAAAACCAGAGTCGGGCAAAACAAAAACTCATGAAATAAAATCATTCAGTAGATCAAGAAGTACTAAAGAAGTTGATAAAAGTCCGTTTGTATCAAAATTTTCTGCTAGCCATAGTAAACCAGTTATAAAAGCTGAACACGTTGCCGTAACAGAAGCCCCGAAACCAAGCAATAGACAACTAACTGTAGGCAACATAGACAAGTCAGCCAAACCAAGAAAAGAAACCAGCCACAAACACAATGAATCGATTGAAGAAATTTTCCAGAAGGCTATCGCCCAAACACCGCCAAGACGAAAACACAATAAACAAAAGGTTCGTAAAGCACGTAAAATCGGAAAAACCGCAACCTTAACTGCAACATTTTTAATATTATTTGGATTTATTGCATACTTAAACTTTGCAGATATACAAGTAAAGTTAGCTAGCACACAGGCCGGTTTTGACGCTGCAATGCCAGACTATACAGTTTCTGGATACAAAATGAAAAACTTGATTGATACCGAGCCAGGTAAAGTCTCAATATCTTTTACATCAAACACTGACGACAGAAGCTATACCGTGAATGAAGAAGTTTCTAAGTGGAGCAGCTCTGCTCTGCAAGAAAATTACTTATCGGCAAGGAATATCACATATCAAACCACACAGGATGCCGGTAAAACTATCTTCTTGTATGACAATGGCAATGCTACATGGGTAAATGGCGGAGTTTGGTATACCATAAATAGCAATGCTTTAAGTACTGATCAACTCGTCAACATAGCAAGTAGTCTATAGTTATGTAGCTTTTTCTCTGTTAAAATAACTATAATGAGCAATGTAAGAACAAGGTTTGCACCAAGTCCAACTGGCTTTTTGCATGTTGGCGGTATTAGAACAGCTCTTTTTGCGTGGCTAGTTGCACGACAAAATGATGGGCAGTTTGTTCTACGCTTAGAAGATACTGATAAGAAAAGGGAAGTTGCAGGTGCAGATAAGCACTTGATGGAAAGCCTAAAAGTATTGGGCTTAGATTATGATGAAGGGCCAGATAAAAACGGAAACTTTGGCCCGTACCGACAAAGTGAAAGACTAGATGTGTACAATAAGTGGGCACAAAAACTAATTGATGAGGGCAGGGCTTATGCTGACCCATACTCACCAGAAGAAGTTCAAGCTTTTCGTGATGAAGCTAAGAAAAATAAGCAGCCGTTTTTATACCGCAACCATAGACCTGACAATCCACCAAAATGGGACGGAACAAAACCTCTACGCTTCAAGTCCGACCCAAAGACATACAAGTGGCATGACGAGGTAATGGGTGAGCTTAGTACCGGACCGGAAGTAATTGATGATTTTGTACTAATGAAGACCGATGGTTATCCAACTTATAATTTCTCACATATTGTTGATGATGCAGAAATGGAGATAACACACGTTATACGTAGTCAAGAATTTATCGCAAGCGTACCTAATTACCTAAATTTGTATGAAGCGCTTCGGTTAGACCGCCCAATACTTGCAACGGTTCCATCTGTTATGGCACTAGAAGGCACAAAGAAACTCAGTAAGCGAGATGGCGCTAAAGACGTTCTAGATTATGTACGTGATGGCTATTTACCAGAAGCACTGGTAAGTTTCTTGGCAACTTTAGGCTGGAACGATGGCACAGAGCAAGAGGTGTTCACTATTGATGAACTAATAGAAAAATTTAGCCTTGATCGTATTCAAAAAAGTGGCGCTAGATTTGACGAGCGACGCTTACTTTGGGTTAATGGCCATTTCATTCGTCAGATAACCCTCAACGATCTTTATGACAAGGTGGAAAACTATTGGCCAAAAGAAGCTAAAGATGCAGATGATGAGTATAAAAAAAGGGTGCTCAGCATTGTTCAAGAGCGCTTAAAATATTTCTCTGAGCTTCCAGAGCTCACTCAGTTTTTCTTTATGGATTTGCCAATTAATCCAGAGTTGATTTCTAGCAACAAAAAACTTAAGAAGCTGAGCAATGAAGAGCTTAAAATACTGTTGGAAGCTACTGTAAGCAAATTAGAAAAAAGTGACTTTTCTGTAAACGACCTAAAGGAAAAGCTTAATGAGCTTCTAGAAGAGACAGACACAAAACCAGCAGTACTGTTTAGCTTAGTCAGAATTGCAATTACTCAAACACCTGCCAGCCCAGGACTAGCAGATACTCTTAATGTACTTGGCAAAGAAAAATCTATATCGAGAATAGCTAAGCAAATACAAGCCCTATCTTAAGTGTATTGTTGCGTCTTTAGATAAAGTGTCTTCTTTTTTTGGCATTTCTTGTTGTGCTTCTGTACTTATATTAGACTTGTCGTCAGATGTTCGGGGGTCAGGCTTTTTCTTTCTTCTGCGGCGACGCTTCTTTTTTGGCTTTTCAACCTCGCTACTTGGAAGAGCAATGGAACCTATTACAGATGAGCTGCCTGAAAAACTATCCTTTAACTGTGAAGTTGGTTCTTTTTTGAACTCTTCTGGATTTTTTCTAGGTAAGTTAAGTTTATTATTATTTTCATTATGATTTAGGCTAGTAGAGCCATAACGTTCTTGAATAACTGACTCAATGTCACTTAAATTTTTTGCATAGGCCTCGCGTGAATGTTTAACGATTTCATCAAATTGTGTTTCCTCTTGTTGAGGTGGCAAGTTCAACGACGTTCCAGAAAAAGCTTGAACTTTCTCACCATCAATAGTCATGTTAATTACAAAATTTCGATTGTGCATGTGCACTAAATCATGCTCTTCAAACTTTGGCTCAAAATAGCGCTGCATAACACGAGCATCGTCTGCACCCATTCTGAAGGCAACGCTTGAACCAACATTTCCAAATACCGCATCACGGACCTCTTGCGTCATTTGAGCAATGTACTGGTTGGCAACCGTTAGGCAAAGTCCATATTTTCTGGCCTCTGACAAAATAGTGGCAAATGAATCAGTGGCAAAGTTTTGAAACTCATCCACATATAGATAAAAAGGTGTTCTGTTTGCTAAATCAACATTAGCCCTAGACATCGCGCCCATTTGAATTTTAGTAACTAATAACGCCCCAATCAGTGCAGCATTATCCTCACCAATCAAGCCCCGAGAAAGATTAACGATTAAAATCTTGCGTTCATCCATAATTTGACGAATATTAAAGCTGCTTTTTGGTTGGCCAATAATATTTCTAACTGTTGGGTTAGCCGTAAAGGCACCAACTTTGTTAAGTACTGGTGCCACAGCTTCAGCGGCAAATTTGTCATTCCAGCTGGCAAACTCTACTTTCCAAAAGTTTGTAACAACCGGGTCTTGAACATAACTTAAAACCTCGTTTCTAAATTTTTTGTCCGTAAGCATGCGAGTTATATCCAACATTGTAGAGTCTGGATAATCCAACAGTGCAAGCAAAGTATAGCGCAAAATATATTCCAGTCGTGGACCCCAAGATTCAAACATTCGCTTTAATACACCTATAAGTTCTGAGGTAGTATGAGTTTTTAGCTTTTCGTCATAAACCTCCATGGGGTTAAATGCAATGGGAAACTCAGTATCTGCCGGATTAAAGTAAACTACATCTTTGACGCGATCTGCAGGAATTCGTTTAATTGTGTTGGTGGCAAAGTCACCGTGAGGATCAATTACAGCAAAACCGTAAGGACTGTAAATATCAGAAATTGTCAAAAGCTCTAACAAACCAGATTTACCTACGCCAGTTTGACCAATAATGTACATGTGCCTGTCTCTGTCACCACGAGGTAGGGCAAAAGAGGTATTGCCACCCCTAAAGTTTGTAACTGCAATCGGGCTCATCTGCGCAGGATCGTATCCAGTCTCAGAAACAATTGGTAGGTTGGCTGGTGGTTCGGCAGTCTTAGCTGATGCCCACTGAATAAAAGGTGTCTCTACATTGGTATGAGGCAAATGATAAAGACTGGCTAGCTCCTCAATATTGCAAACAAAATTGTTACCATAGAACTGGCGATTTACAAGTGTTGAATCACCAGAATTGAATTGCTTTGGCTTTTTTGAGTTAAAACCATTTAAATTATTCGTATTAAACTGCTTAAAGCTGGCCACTATGGCCTGCAGACGCATTGTAGCCTCAGGCTGACTGACATTACCCTCGTAAATAACTCGTATTTTCATATCGTACGCTAGTTTTTGACTTTTTTCTTCAGCAGCTTTAATGCGAGCTTGTTGCATTGCATTAAGTTGCTTTGGTCCAGTATTCTCTGTTCCAGAAATTAAAGCTTTGGCTAGACCACCAAATGATGTACCGTTCTGAACGGCAGATACATATTTTTGAGATTTTAAATACCAACTACTATTAGCAGGACGTACTAAAAATTGAATTACAGCACGTTCACTTTCATTAAGTTTGGCGAGAGATGCAGTAATTGCGGCTAGAGGATCAACCTCAAAACTTGGGAAAGTTTTTATAGGAAGTACATCATTAGTTTGGAATACTACATCAGTGTAGACATGAGTTCTATACTCATTGCCGTGAAGCATATAATCTTCAACCTCTGATATTTGTACAGAAGGGTACTGGGCATATACCTGTTCCTCAATATAAGAAACAAGGTGTTCAGGTAGCCATATATAAAAACCAGTTTGTTTATGTAAGGCTGCGATTTCAAAACTTAGATATTCACGGCCGGCTTTTGTAAAAATATTCTTTTTTTCCTTTAATAGTAAACCGTGTATACTAGCGAACATCTGTTCTGCGGCAAGTTCTTTTTTATCGTTAGTACGTGGAACACGTAGCAGTAGTAGCTTTGACTGGACAGCCTGAGAAGTTTGTGTCATTGGATATATTATACATTCTTTTTATGGATATTGCAATCATAAGCAATATTTATAATCTTTGTTATAATAATGAAAATGACAGACACAAAAAAAGATTTTCAATCTCATTTTAGTTCGCCAACCATCCCGGCACCTCCATTGCATGGACAATTTAATGATTCACCTAATTTGGAACAAAAATCAACAAAACCAACAGGCCGCAAAAAAGAGTCTCCAAGCCTTAGCAAATGGTTTATGAGGTTGAGTAAAAAGAAAAGAATAATATTTGTCGCATCGGTTACTGCAATAATTGTGCTGCTTTGTTTTTTAAGCTGGTGGTTTATTTTCCGCTCTACAGAAGCAGAAGAACCTGCACCAGCTGCTGTAGAAGAACCTGCCCCGCCACCAACAACTGAAGCCTCAAAGTTAACCGGCCTTCAAGTTGGTTTTGACATTAATAAACGTCCTGTTACAGCCATAATGGTAGAGAATAGCCCTGAGGCAAGACCCCAGTCAGGCTTAAGTGAGGCTGGTGTTGTGTATGAAGCAGTTGCCGAAGGCGGTATAACAAGATTTATGGCACTTTTCCAAGACAATTTACCGGCAAAAGTTGGTCCGGTAAGAAGTGTAAGGCCTTACTACCTAGACTATCTAGTGCCTTACGGTGCAGCAATAGCTCACGTTGGCGGTAGCGGACAGGCATTAGCTGAAATTAGAAATGAAGGAATTAGAGATCTTGATCAATTTTCAAATTCAGGCCCTTACTGGAGAGATAGTGCCCGTTATGCACCCCATAATATGTATACTGCCGTCAATCAACTACTAGACCTGCAAACCCAAAAAAGTTTTGGCCCAACTGACTATACATCATTAGTAAGAGGAGCGGAAGATAAGCCTTCAGAAACACCAAACGCTCGTACAATTTCAATTTCAATGTCTCGAAGTTTGTATCAGGCCGGTTATACCTATGACCCAACAACTAATTCATATTTACGCACTCTGGCTAGCCAACCCCATATTGATGCTAACACCGGCTTACAACTCGCACCCAAGGTTGTCATTACGCCTATAGTACCAAGGTCACAAAGTGGAATTTACTCAGTTTACGGTGTAAATGGTAGTGGTGCCGGCCTTGTATTTCAAAATGGCACGGTATCCTCAGTGACCTGGAAAAAGGATAACCGGGCTGATCAAATACGGTTTTTTGATGCAGAAGGCAACCCCTTTAAGCTTGTCGCTGGTCAAACCTGGATTACTCTTGCAGCTAGCGCCACAGACGTAACTTACGCACCATAATTCACTTATTGCTGTATACTAATACATAGCAGTGTGAGTACTTACGCAAAGATGTATTTTTACTCACAGGCTTGATTCATTGTATTTACCATACACATAAAAATAGTCGCGCTGATAGGCAACTTGAGCGACATCTCTCTTCATAAAACCTATATTTAGGAGTATTCTCAATGGATCCTAGCATTATTATAAATAAACGAGTTGATGTTATTGCTTCATTTTATACAGATAAACCAGTTGGCTTATTGGTGTTTCCTTATAAAATGCGCTTCAATAATAGAGAGATAGTATTCACCGAACTAGGACTTCGACACCCAACTAAAAAGGGTACCCGCATGGTACATGTGTTCGATATGTCAGACGGCACCAATGACTACCGTTTAGAATTTGATGCCGAGGCATTAACTTGGACTCTGGTAACAATGATTGGGGGTAGTTAATGAACTACCAGCTTAACACCGAAAAACCACGTATCATGTGGATAGATCTTAATAGCGCTTTTGCAAGTGCCGAACAGCAAGCACGACCATCCTTAAGAGGCAAGCCCATAGGCGTGACTAATCGTGTATCAAAAGAATGTTGTGTTATAGCAGCATCATACGAGGCAAAGGCTCTAGGAATTAAGGTCGGAGTTCGCCGCAGCGAAGCAGTAGCACTATGTCCAGACTTTATTATGCTAGAGACGGACCCCCCAAAGTACCACTACATTTACAAGAGACTTCTTGGAATAATGCAAGATTACTCACCAAATGTTCGAATGAAAAGCATCGATGAAGGTGTAATTGACTTTCATGGTATACCCAAACTTGAAGGCAAACAACTTATTAAAATTGGTAAAGAAATTAAAACACGAATAAAACTAGAGATAGGCGATTATACAAGAACAAATATTGGCATAGGCCCTAATCGTTTTTTAGCAAAAACCGCCGCCAGTCTGCACAAGCCTGACGGCCTTGACTTAATAGATCATCGCAATCTTGTTAGAACTTTTAGGTCACTAGATCTTCAAGACCTTACTGGTATTGCAGATGGGTACGGTAGTCGTCTCAGAGCTTATAATATACACACGCCTCTAGAATTTTTACAGGCACCCGAACAACTACTAAATAAACATGTCTTTAAAAGCATCAACGGCACCTATTGGTATCAACGCCTACGCGGTTATGAAATAGATGACTATGAGACAAAACTAGGTATGGTTGGTCGCCAATGGGTAGTAGCAAAACCGACCTCAGATGATAACTACTTAAGGTCTTGTTTGCACTTTCTAGCCGAAACCACCGGTATGAAATTACGTTTCCGTAACGTTGAAGCTCATGGTGTTTGTGTGTGGCTAAGGTTTCGTAACGGCGATAACTTTATAGATAAAAAAATGCATAAAGTCCCGTTCTATTCAAATCAAGACATCTGGCTAAGAGCTGCCAGGTTATTTGAAAAGCGCCCAAAGCACATGATTATACAAACTATGGGTTTATATTTATATAAATTGACGCCCAGTACTCGAAACCAAGCCAGCTTATTTGCAGATATAGAAAAACAAGATTTCTTAACTAAAGCGATCGATGAAATAAATGATAATTATGGCACTTTTACTGTATATTCGGCTGATACACTTACGGGTAAGCAGAACATTAAACAAAAAATACCTTTTGGTGGCACAGAATATTTCAATCTATTACTAAAACGTAAATAAACTACTTCTGATATAATTACACAAATGATTAGAAACATTCTGGCTATAGCATTTTTATGCATAACAATTGGTGCAGCATCTATTCCTGTAAGTTTTGGTATTAATTCTAACCCAGTTATTGTGTGGTTAGGTAACGCACTTGGCTCACTGATTTCTGCAATAGTAGTAATTTATATTGGAACACGCATAACAGATAAAAAATTTAAGGATAAAATCAGTAAGCATAGAGCAGGTAAGAAAATTGTAAAAACATTTGACGAGGGACAAGACAACAAAGGGGTTATGAAAGCCAGGGATAACATTAACAAGCGTGGTCTTAAGTTGTTCTCAATTATAACACCGGTATTTCCGGGTGTACTAATATCCACAGTCACTGTATTTGTTTTAGGCCTAGACCTAGAAGTTTATAAAAAATGGATGTACGTTGGCATTTTCTTGGTTAGTGGCGCATATGTGTTTGGCTTTTGGTTACTTTTTGTAAAATAATTTATCCTTAGGTGAAATAAAAAATTTAGTGACCCCGGCGGAATGACAGCATTTCATCGTATGTTCTAAACTAAGAAGTAGTTTCTGCGCGCACTCCTCGTGAGCGCATCCGCTTCGCGTAGTCAACTCTCTGGCAAGAGTATCCAAAGAAAATACCCGATCTAAAAATCGGGCACTTTCTTTGGTGACCCCGGCGGGA
Source organism: Candidatus Saccharimonadota bacterium (assembly GCA_020428405.1). Classification (GTDB taxonomy): domain Bacteria; phylum Patescibacteriota; class Saccharimonadia; order Saccharimonadales; family JAGQNJ01; genus JAGQMZ01. The sequence goes on from JAGQMZ010000004.1 coordinate 10,633, forward strand.
TTCGAACCCGCGATCTTCTGGATGAGAACCAGATATCCTGAACCGCTAGACGACGGGGCCAAAAAACCAATCTAACAGAGGTGAATGATAACATAAAACCTTAGTAAAAGCAATGTTTGCAATACGCTGAAGAAACAGAGATAATATAACCAATAGTACTATGGTGGTCAAAGACTTACATGCAAAACGTTAAAGAAAAATGGCTGAAAATTGCTAATGTGTACTATGTTTTATTTGCACTTGGGGTATTAGGGGTATACGCCTACTTTGCATACAAACAGCAAACACCAGATATAAAAATCGAAGAATATGGCTTAAGCTCCTTAACAGCTATTGTAGCTATAGCTACAATAGCTTACTGCTTGATTATTTTACCTTTTATAAAAAGATATAGTATTTGGATTGGATACGTAACCGGATTCGCTTTTTATGGAATGTTGTGCAGCGTCGCAACAGAGCAAGCAATAGGCGGTCCATACGAACTCTATTTTTTAGTACTTATATTAACCATTAATATATTTGCTGCCTTGTACGGGCTGGCGGCAGGTATGTCTGTTATTGGCTTAATCGCTATTATTTTTGCTATGGAAATATCAAACACTACCGAGCCTACTTCTTTTGGCCTCCATTTTGATGCAATTTATTCTTTATTAAGATCGTCACTGACAGTGGTATTAATCATTTTACTGAGAAAATATTATGTCACTCAACTATCCGATAAGAATAATTATATTGAAAAATACCTAGTAAAAAATGAAGTGGTCAAACTATTAACCAACAGTTTGAGCGATGGGGTAATAATTATCGATCAAAATGAAGTTATCCGTTCAATCAACCCTGCAGCAGTAAATATTCTGGGGCAAGAGGCTAAGGACATTTTAGACCTTAATTACAGAAGTGTCTTAAAATTAAAAAATTCAGATGGCTCAAATATATCCCAAGATAAGGAGCCTATATCTAAAGCTATTGCTGAAAAACAATCAATTCAACAAGAGCTTCTTCTACCTAAAAATGGAAACGACATATTCATAGATATAGCAGTCTCTGTAATTACTAACGAAGATAATCAAAACCTTTATGGCGCAGTAATAACTTTACGTGATATTAGTACCAAGAAAAAGGAAGAGGCTGCAAAAAGCGAGTTTATTAGCACGGCATCCCATGAAATGCGAACACCGGTTGCAGCTATCGAAGGATATTTAGCGCTTGCCCTTAACCCCAACGTAAGCAAGATTGATCCAAAAACAAAAACATTTTTACAAAAAGCTTATGCCAGTACACAACACCTCGGTCAACTATTTCAAGATCTACTGATTAGCACCAGAGCAGAAGATGGAAGGATTGTAAGTCATCCCGAGGTTACCGAGATTGGTGAGATAATGCAAAAACAAGCAGAATACTTTGCTGTAGTCGCCCAAAAAAAAGGCATCCAGCTTGAATTTATAATAAGTACAGTAAATATGCAGAACAACAGCAAAGCTATCCGGCCACTGTATTACACTTATGCTGATCCAGCTAGAATACAAGAGGTCACAAACAATCTTATTGACAATGCCATTAAATACACCGAGGCTGGCAAAGTAACAATTGGCCTTACTGGAGATAGAAACGTTGTTCAAATATTTATTAAAGATACAGGCATGGGAATTGAGGCCGAGGATATACCTCACCTTTTCCAGAAATTTTACCGCGTAGACAATTCGGCCACCAGAACAACTAGCGGTACGGGGTTAGGACTTTTTATTTGTAGGAAAATTGTTGAACTTTATAAGGGGCAAATTTGGGTACAAAGTAAAAAGGGGCAAGGAAGTACGTTTTATATAAACTTACCTAGGCTGGATAGTTCACAGGCAAAGGCTAAGATGATGCATGATACAGCAAGGACCGACAAGTAAATGATAGTGCAATCCAAAATTACTTCATGTTACAATAATGTTATTCATAAGCTTAATAAGAATTGGTTTAAAAAATGTCAAAGATAATGCTTGTTGAAGATGATAATAATCTTCGTGAGATTTATGAGGCTAGACTTGCTGCAGAAGGCTACGAGATAGTCTCAGCCCCTGATGGCGAAGCCGCCTTAGCACTTGGCGTAAAAGAAAAGCCAGATTTAATTATTGCAGACATCATGATGCCAAAAGTTAGCGGTTTTGACATGCTGGACATTATGCGCTCAACAACCGAAACAAAAAACGCAAAAATTATTATGATGACAGCACTTAACCAGGCAGAAGATAAGGCAAAAGCGGAGCAGCTTGGAGCAGACTTATACTTAGTAAAATCACAGGTAACTTTAGAAGATGTAGTGCGTTCTGCTAAAAAGTTATTAGGTGCAGAGACGCCTCTAAACATCGGAGGAATTCAAGTTGAGCAGCCAAATGTAAGCAACAATGCCAGTACCCAAAATACAACTTCTATGACTGCCGATGTTCCTGCCGTTCCACAAAACCAAACCAATCCTCAACAACAGCCAGCACCTACACCACCAGCACCCACGCCGCAACCTATAGTACCCTCAACACAACCACCGCAACCAGCACCAGCACAACCTACACCAGCACAAACAGTACCACCTCAGCCTGCTCCAGCTGCACCCCAACCCCAACCTGCTCCTGCAGCAGAGGCACCACAACAGCCCGCAACACCTGCAGTACCTCAACAAGTAGCACCAACTACTACTCAGAGCACTGATTCAAACATTGCAGCCTCCAGCGCAGAATCAAAGTCAAATGAGGAAGCTTTACTTCAGGAACAGATAGAACAGTTTATTAGTGAAGAAAACCCGACTATTTCTACTGATGCCAATACACCGGCCCAACCTGCTCCTGCAGCAGAAGCACCACAACAGCCCGCAACACCTGCAGTACCTCAACCCCAACCAGAAGTTAGTGCACCAGCCCCAAGCATGGCCGCACCACCTAAAGATATGCCTCAAACAGACCCACAAACGACAGCACTTTCTGATGACGCACCGGCAGGTGAAAGAGTCATTCAAAAAAATAATGATAATGTACCGACTGAAGGTGGCATAACCCAAAACGCAGAAATTTCAGGCAGAAAAAAAGTAATCAAGCCTATTTCTGACGTGCTAACCAAGGGGCCTGATTTAAATGCACTCCTAGAAAAAGAAAAGACAGCTTCGCCTAGCACTGCCCCAACAGTTAACTCTGTCGTTTCTCCTGAAGGAATTACAAGTACACCTAATCTTAGCGCTAGCAACAAAGTTGGCGACAACCAGAGTAGTCCAGTCATGAGTGATATTATTGCCCCAAACCCCAGCGCTGCACCAGTTGTTGACCCCAATAATCCACCAGCGCCACCCGTAGCATAAGACTTTATAAACGTGAGAATAAACAAATACATTGCTTTAGCAACCAATATTTCACGCCGTGAAGCCGATAAGTTAATTATTAACAATAAAGTCGAGATCAATGGCAAAAAAGCTGTCATAGGCGCTGAAGTTGATCAGACAGACCACGTATATTTATCCGGCAAAAAAATTCTACTAAAGAAATTTACAACCATCGCACTTAATAAACCGCGTGGCTATGTTTGCTCTAGGCGGGGCCAAGGAAGCAAAACTCTCTACGACTTATTACCTAAACAGCTTAATCACTTAAAACCTGTCGGACGTTTAGATAAAGATTCCAGTGGACTTATTTTATTGACTAATAATGGGGACTTAGCACACAAATTATCTCATCCTTCAAATCATAAGAAAAAGATTTATGAGATTGAACTAAATAAAAGTTTAAGTGACGACAAGAAAAACATGATTGAACGTGGCATATTGCTTGAGGACGGCCTAAGCAAACTACAACTTTCAGGCACAGGCAAAAATTGGGCTGTAACTATGCAAGAAGGAAGAAACCGCCAAATTCGTAGAACATTTAGTGCAGTCGGTTGTAGGGTAATTAAGCTACACAGAAGAAGTTTTGGTGATTATAAATTAAACAACATAAAAGAAGGTGAATTTATTATAATATAATCCGATATATGTAAATTTTATGTTATAATAACATATTGTCATGTCACACATTTCACCGGAAGACGAGCCAAAAAACATACCAGAACTTTTGTTGAGTCAAACAAGAGAGTATTTTCCTATTGTAGAAGGTGACGTTAAGCCAATGTGTGAAGTCCCGCCCATTTCAATGGAAGGGCTGACAGAGTCTTTACACAGCCAGGCACGACTCCGAATAATTGGACGCTATGCATCCAGCGAAAATTTTGAGGTAGAAGACACACAGTCAGTTTACCCACAAAAAGTTTTTCCACTAAAAAGACACTATGCCGATTTACCTCAAAGTCTCCTAAACGGTGATGAAACTGTCTTTATAGGCCCTCTTATGTTAGCCGGCGAATACAAACCTTATGGCTTTGCGGTATGGAAACTTCTACCGGAAGAGCAAGATAAACAGTAGTATATTAAAGGTTATGGCAAACAAAGCACCAATTATAGCAATTGTAGGCAGGGCAAACGTTGGTAAATCCAGCCTTTTTAACGCTGTTTTAAAAAGAAGAGAAGCTATCGTTGCAAACGAACCAGGCACAACCAGAGATAGTATTTTTGCTCGTACAAGCTGGAATAAAAAAGATTTTTGGCTAGTAGATACAGCTGGAGTCAAAGATCCTAATGATGATTTTGAGTTTACTATTCAAGAGCAAATAACTCAGGCTGCAGAAAGTGCCGATGTTATTTGGGTAGTCATAGAAGCCGACTCAATCATCTCTGAAGAAGATAGGCGGGTAGCTAAGCTGGCTTTAAGAACTAAAAAACCCGTAATTTTAGTTGCTAACAAAATAGATAAATCGCCAAACTCAACAGAAGACAACTATGTAAAACTAGGTGTTAAAAATATTAAGCTAACCAGTACAACTCAAAGAATCGGTATAGACGAACTACTAGATTCAACAACTGATGTAATTCCAAAAGCATCTATCAAAGTTGACCAAAATAGAATTAGTGTGGCACTACTTGGTAGGCCAAATGTGGGTAAATCTCATCTTTTTAACACGCTTGCTAAAAAGCAACAGGCAATTGTTGCGGACCGGGCAGGTACTACCCGCGATATTAACAGGTTAGAGCTACGGTTTAATAACAAAACCATAGAACTCATGGACACCGCGGGTATAAGACGCAGTGGCAAAATAGAGAAGGGCATAGAAAAGTTTAGTGTTATAAGGTCAATAAGCGCAATTGAACAAGCGGATGTTTGCTTGCTGCTGATGGACGCAAATGAACTAAGCACTCAGCTAGATCAAAAAATCGCCGGCATGATAAAAGAAGCAGGCAAGGGCTTAATTATTGTGGTTAGTAAATGGGATTCGGTTGATAAAGATGCCTATACAAGAGATTCACTTGCACCACAAATCAAGCACGAATTTGCCTTTGTACCTTGGGCACCATTAATTTTTACAAGCTCGGTAACTGGGCAAAACGTAGCTAAAATATTTGAAATCGTGCTAGAGGTAATGATAAATCGGCAAAAAACTTATAAAACAACTGAGCTAAATCGTTGGTTACAACAAATTAAAGATAACCACCCGCCGTCTGGCCTAAAAAATTCTCAACCAAAACTGCAATATATTGTTCATGAAGAAGGCAACCCAAACCCTAGCTTTAAAGTATTCGGTAGCGATACAAGATTTTTACACTGGAGCTATAAACGTTATATGGAAAGAAAATTTAGAGAAACTTATGAGCTAACCGGAACACCAATAAAGTTTTGGTACATAGACAAGAAGTCTATAAACACCTCATAAACCCCTCACGCAATCTGTTTTTATATTACTAGCTTTTATATGATGTATAATAATAGCCATTAAACATTACTATGGTTAAGAAAAAACTAAAAACTATAAAAAATAAGGTTAAAAACAAGCCACTGTTGACTGGGATAGTTATTTGGTACGTATTTATGTGGTCTTGGGTACTTTTTACAGACACTTTAGACCTAGCCGGCAATAAGACACAGGGCTTCATAGTTGCATTGATTGTACTGGCTTTTAATGTGGCTTTGTCCACCGTAATCATATGGCAGGGTTTTCGAGTAGCTAAATGGCTACTAAAAAAATACCCGTCATGGATTGTGATTACTCTAGTTCCGTTATTTGCCTTGGCAGATTGGCTGGTAGCTTGGATACCGGCTGCCCTATGGATAGGCCCCCAGGGTAGGCTAGATAGTGTTTTGCCGCTTGCCACACCATCTTTGCTCGTTATAAACACTCCGTTGGGCTTTGGCGCAAGGTTTGTAGGTTTTTTTGGGTTAGCAGGTTTCTTTTGGGCAACTATTGCTCTTATTGCCAACAAAAACTACCGCAAACTTGCTTACATACCAGTTACAATACTTGTTGCGTTTAGTTTTATTGGCTGGCTGGCATATAAAACACCTAACGGCGTAGATTTTAAGGCCACAATTATTTCTGAAAACTTAGACGACCACGTCCCGCCAGTAGATAATCAGTCCGACTTAGTTGTGTTTCCAGAATACGGTATGGATGAAATTACCAATGATAATTTAGATGAACGGCTAGCAAGAATTTCAGACAGTGAGCATAAAACATTTTTTCTAGGTTCACAACAGATCTTCCCAGAAGATGGGCAACAAGCTGGCCACCTAAACACCTTACTGTATGGCAACAGTATAGATGGCATCACGCTTGCCCAAGATAAGTACCGCTTAATACCGGGCGGGGAAGATTTGCCGTATCTTCTGCGTACAGGTTTGCGTGCTACCAATCAAAAAGATACCCTAGATTATTTTAGTTACGCCAAAGGTGTAATAAAGGGTAGCCAACAACTTCAACCGCTTAAAGTCAATGATGACGTAATTGTTGGTGCAGCTGTTTGTTCTAGCATAATTTCACCCCAAGATTACCGTGAATTTACCAGTAACGGGGCAACAGTGCTTAGCAATTCAGCTTCACTGACAATTTTTAAGGGTTCACCTTTATTTGCATGGCAACAAAAATCGTTTGCTAAATTTATGGCCATAGCTAACAGTCGTTACTTTTTACAGTCTGCCAATGCTGCTAGGGCTTACATGCTTGATAATAACGGCACTACCAAAGCAGAAGAATCTGGTACCAAAATTATAAACGTAACTGCTACAACCAACACCGCCAAAACACCGTATACCCTAATAGGTGACTGGCTACCGGCATTAGGGGCGCTTATGGCAAGTTATTTGATTTTTAGGCATAAATACATAGCTAAAAAACCAAAGAAAAAGACCAAGACCAAAAACCATTAATGCTATAATTAATTATAGCATTAATTATATAATTGTCGCATTTCCATCTGTTATTTTTACCCAACATGGATACTAAGATTCCTGGTAAATCTCTTCGGAGTTAATTTGCCATAGTGCATCTTTATCTTCAGAACGCTCTTTTATAAGCTCGGCGGCTTTCATTGCCGTAAGCATTGAGTGGTCTTGATTGTTGTAACGATGCATGCCATTTCTGCCAATTAAAAACAAGTTTGGTATTGAGTTAGTAAATTTTTGAATGACATTAAAATTATTATAACTACCAAAGTAAGCGGGGTAGGCTTTCTTTTCCCTAATAACTACTGAATCGCATATCTTTTGGCCGCTAAATATTTTTAAATCACCAAGCTCTTTTTGTGCGAACTTTTTTATTTGAATGTCCGTCATCTGCCAAAAGCTATCTGATTCATTAACAAAATATTCCAGGCCAACCCACAACTTGTGATTTTCCTTAACCAGGTAAGGGCTCCAGTTATTGAATACCTGAATACGCCCTACTTTTAAATGAGGCTCTTGCACATATATCCAGTTATCATCTATTTGGTTGACCTTAGATTTGCTAGGATGCATAAGTATACCTACCGTTATGAAATCTCTGTACTCAAGGCCTTTAGCCACTTCTTTTACCCTCTTAGGTATATCAATTCCTTTAATTGTAGTTATCAACTCATTTACTGGCATGGTAGAAATCACGTAATCAGTTTTGTTACACCTTTTTTTTATTTTGTCTTCATATGTAACAGTCTTGGCAATGCCGTTTTTCACCCCTATACCTTTGACACTTGCATTTTGTATTATTTCTCCACCATTTGCTTTAATATTTTTTGCAACAGTTTCCCACATTTGGCCCGGACCATACCTAGGATATAAAAAATGTTCTATCAGGCTGGTTTCTGTAGATCTTTGATATACATCATTCTTACCAAATCTTAAATTGTGTAAAATTGCTTTAGTAACTGACAATCCCTTTACGCGTTGCGCACCCCATTCAGAGCTAATTTTACTACACGAAATACCCCATACTTTTTCGGTGTAGTCTTTAAAAAATGTTTTATATAACTCATTTCCAAATCTATTTATAAAAAACTTTTCTAAGTTATCTTCTGGTTTAAGTGGCAGTAGTTTTGAATACGCATAGCTGGAAGCAATCTTTATAACTTTGATTAGTCCTAGTTTATTTAGCGTGTCCGCTGATAAAGAAATAGGGTAACTAAAAAATTTACCTCCGTGCAGAATTCTTGATTTTCTCGACCTTAGTAGCATATCTCCATTTTTTACTTGATTGATTGGCATGTTAAGCTTTCGCTCTTTGCCCTGGTATTTTAATTTTATATCTGTAACAACATCACTTGTATCAAGTGGTAATATATTTTGCCACCAATTCATAACTTTGTCTGATTTAGAAAAAAATCTATGGCCACCAATATCAATTTTATTACCTTTATAGTCTACAGTTTTAGATAGGCCACCAATATATTTTGTAGACTCTATGACGATCGGCTTTACGTTAGTTTTTTTAAGCAATTCATATGCAGCCGTCAAACCCGCTGGCCCAGCACCAATAATGATAGCTGTTTTTTGTGATTTCCTATTCATTTCTGACCCATATTGTTGCTACATTGACGCTGTTAACATAGAACTGTTTATCAACTTTGTAATTAACCATAAGGTCTGAAGTAAAAGATTTAGACGTATAATTTGATATCATCACATACTTATAATCACTTTTAACTTTGTTTTCTGAACATCTAAAATTATAAACTTCTTCACGTTGCAAATAATAATTTATCGTTTCTATAACGTATCGATTATATCTTTCTAAGTGATCGGGTATTAAAGCGCAATCTACTACAGTTAATTCACTAGGAAAATAGCCGCTGTTAGAAACATATTCTTTTAATAAGGGTAGCGCTTCAAAGGTGATAAAGCCTGGTTTGTTCCATCCAACATACTGCTCTCCATATTGAGCACCGTCTGTCTGGCCATTTGGGAAAAGTTTTATATAACGGTAAACTTCGTTAGCTGGGATCAATAGAAGTAATAAGGCAAGGGTAATTATCTTGGGATTAAGTGTTATTTTTTCAGGAAATACATAACAAAAAGGTATGTAAAGTATCCAGAATATTACCAACGGATACCATGCAAAATAATTATTGACTACCATAAAAATTAATAAAAAAACTCCAAGTATAATAAATATTAAACCGTAATCACTAAATAACTGTGAAAGTCTCTTTTTATATGCTAAAAATAATATTGAAACAATTAACAATATACCTGCAACTAAGCCATATTTAACGCTGATAGTAGTAAAAGGGTCATAGATGGAAGGGTTGATAATAATATTTACTGAATTCCATTCATCTGACCAATTAAATATTTTTACTACATTTTTTACATTTAGATATATAGGCGAGGTGACAATTAAAATCATTCCAGCAACAATAGCTATATGTAGCCATCTTACAAAACTATTCAGAGAATATCTTTCAAGCGCTGCAGAATATATAAAGTACCCTATGATTAACGGTATCAGCACCACAAACATACTAAGCTTAAGTGCCGATGATATTGGCACAATATTTATACATATCCAAAAAAAATAAAATAAAAATACAGCCTTAAATTGATGGCTTTGTACAACTTTTGTAATGTCGGATTTAGATAGGGGGTTTTTCCACTGCTTTTGTAGCATAAAATCGTAAAATGCCGTGGCTGCCAATAGCAGTATTCCAAATAATTTTGCAGACATAGCAAGCCCAAAAATCACACCTAATAATGCAATATGTGTGCTTTTTTTTGAGACACCGTTTTTAATTTGACGTAAGTAAACATATACACTAAGTGTACTTAGAAATAAGTACACACTGCCCGATGATGTCATAGCAAGAAATGAATAGCTAAAAAGATAGCAACTACTTGCAATTGTTATCAACCCAAAAAGTGAACGTGTTCTATTTAAGTGCAGTCTAAGCAGCAAATAAACTGTCACTAGAAAAGCATTAAAGGCTAATATAGAAACCACTCTTGATAGAAAAAGATATTTGTTACCAGCAAAATAAACGATAGGGGCAGTTACAAAATGGGATAATCTCGACTGTTCGGCAGAGATTATACCATTATAAAAATTCCGTGTTTTTTCAATATCTAAATTTAGGTTAGCAAAATCATCTGGTTCATCACCTAAATATCCGAGTTGCGTAGCAGCAAACAGCTTTATCGATGAAGAAGCAATCAACACCAAAGCAACTATAAAAATTATTTTCCATTGTGTCTTAAATATTATTAATATTTTATTAAGTATTGTGTTCACCATTACATAATAATTTAAAAAATCATTTAGACATATTATTTGCTATGAATCCTATTTAACTAGATTTTATTATATAGCACATCAATAAGAGTTATCCACAAACCAACATTGACATATTTAAAATACTTATGCTAACCTTTAATCATCAATATAAAACTAAAAACATTTGTAAAAAGGAATAAAGTATTATGGCAAAAATTAGTAAAGCAAGCTCAAGTAAAAGAAAACAAAACACTAGTACTGGATCCAAAAAAAGTAAACAGAAGAATGGTGGGTTTTGGACAAGAAACAAGATAATAGTTGTAATTGCAGTAATTACATTCGCAGCGCTGGGCGTAATGGTTCTTAAGAACAGTAGTGCAGCAACAACTAATTACGCGAGTTTTTTGAATACTGGATGTAATAGTACGCCTACTTTATCTGTAGGCAGTAAAGGTCCGTGTGTACAAGCTGTTCAAAAAGGCTTAAACCAATGGACTGCAAACACAGCCGTTAATACAGGTAGCAAGAATAGTGGTCCTGCTCCGGTTTACCTAACGGAAGATGGTGTATATGGCAATGCAACTAAGAATAAGGTAATAGTATTTCAAAAAGATAGAAAAAGGTTAGGTAAAAATCTTAGAACTGATGGAGTATTTGATGCAGCAACATGGGTAGCATTTTTATCTGACTGCAATGTTTTCAACACATGCAAGACAAGTGGTAGTAAATAAATACTACCCGTAACCAACAACTGGGCAAGCAATGTCAAAACTGCTCTCTGTGATAAATAAAAAGTCTACAGAGAGTAGTTTTTTATTCTATTTATTTCTGATAATACCATTTATTTACATTCAGAACGACGGCAATAAAACATTAGCATTCCGCTTATTAGCTTTCTATGGAATTTCATTAACGCTTTTATTGATACCTAATAACCGCATACAATTAGTTAAAAATTTTAAAGAATATAATAATCAAATAAGATATATATTTATAACTTTACTAATACTAATGGGGTTAAGTACGATATTTTCTGATAGTATACTGTTCACAAAAATCGTGGGAACTGCTCCTTCATTTCTTGGATTATTTACATGGTTATCTATGGGTGTATTTGCGTTATTTAACGCATCATCACTTAGTAAAACATTATTTAGCTATAGAACAGTACAAATTGTTCTTGGCATTGTGGTGGTGTCATTAATTATCAATAAATTGTATGTTATTAATGGATTTAGAATCCCTGGGCTTTTACTGCAATCAACAACGTTCGCCATGTACTCTGTTTGTTCTATAGTAGTTACTTTGACTGTTATTTTGTCAAAAAAGATTAAATTATCAACTCAACGTAAAGTTATATCAATAGTAGCTTTATTAATATTCAATACTACTGTTATGATTAGCCACTCCAGGGTAAGCTATATTTCACTAATAATCATTTACATACTTTTTGCAATAAAGATGCTCTATAGAAACTACAAGATTTCTATATTATTTACCTTTATTGCCATTTTAATTCCACTTAGCATGTTTATAAATAAGAACTACTTCTATAGAGTAAGTTCTCAAAGTGTATCATACGGTACTTCATACCGATTAGATTTATACAAAACATCAATTTCAGATATTGCAAAAAATAACACAGTTATTGGAAATGGGCCATCAACTCTTCCAGATGCTATTAATGATCAAAATAAAGCGCCCGAGGATATACAAAGTACACTACTATCTGGCTATATATTTTCTTCAACCCATAATCTTTTTATTGATCTTGCGTACTATTTTGGACTGATTGCTGGGCTAATTGTAGTATTGTTAACCTTTCTGGCTCTATTCCCAAAATATATCTTAAAGAATCCTGCATCAGACCTAAAAATTATTTTCTTGGTACTATTGTTTAATGCCATATTTAATGTACCCAGCCTAGAATTAACCACCTTATTCATTGCTTCACTTTTTTCTCTACTTTTCTATAGATATAAGAGAGTATGAAAAACGTAATTTTTGAATTATGATTAAAAAAATATATTTAGTGATAATTATAGTGTTTGGTATTTTATCTGTTGGGGCCATATTATTCACTGACAAATATTTAACAAACGACTGTGCCAATAAACAAATAATAAATGATGATGATTCAGGCATAATAGAAATTACTGAAGAACATACTAAAAAGGCCCAGGAAGAAACCAGCAGTCAATCTGCAACGATTGTTATTCTTAACACAAATACCAATACAATTTCCGCATCTTTTACTAAATATAGCGAAGAGACTGTACTAAAAAAGTGCGCCGGCAACTTAGATGAAATTAGTCAAACAACAGACCTGTGGGAGCCTGGCTCTGTAATAAAACCCTTAGTTGCACAAGTAGGAATTGATCAAGGGGTAATAAAAATGGATGATTTATATTATCTAGAAAACTTCAGAAAAATAGATAGTACAAATATCCTGAATTCAACCGTATTTAAAAACAGACCGTATACCTATGAAGAAGTAATAACTAATTCAATTAACACTGGCGCAGTCCACATCTTAGAAAGGATTGGCAATGGAAACTTGGAAGATTCACGTAAAATTTGGCATGACTATCTAACAGGTGTTTATGAACTTGGAAAAACAACTGGGTACCCTATTGAGAACGAACAGCTAGGTTTTGTTCCGTCTCCAAATGGAATTATTAATAATAACCTTCGCTATGCTCAAACAAGTTTTGGAATTGGTCTTACAGTAACTCCATCCCAGTTAGTAAAAGCATATTGTATTGCCCTTACGGGTAGATGTTCTACAAACCACAAAAAGGACTTATCCGATGAATCAAAAGTTGAACTATATAAAATCTTAAATAAATCAGCACAGAATAAAAATTCAATCGTTCTACCGAACAACTATTCAGTGGGAGGAAAAACCGGAACATCGTCTATGGTTGATACGTATGGACGTTACACAACAAAAGATATAGGTTCATATATTGGATTTGTGAAAAAAAATCACAATGTTTATATAATACTAGTAAAACTTGTTGATCCTCAGGTTGGAGATAGTGCAAGCTATGAAGCATCAAATGTATGGAATGAGCTTGTCCACAATTTAATAAATCATCAACTCATTTAGAGGACATATACTAATTTAGGCGTAATGATTTGGAAAATTATATTTGGATTTATTTATATTTTACTAACTAGTTATCGCTAGCTCTTTTTTAATTCTTAGCTATAATCAACTTTAATGGGATTATTTGTTAGAAAAGAAAACGAAGAGTCTATTAACTACACTATTAGTGCAAATAATTCACTAGTTATTGCTGGTCTAGGTAATCCAGGCAAAGAGTATGAAAGCACCAGACATAACATTGGGTTTGCTTGCTTAGATGCGTTAAAGGATGCTCAGAGTGAATTTAGTGCTTGGCAAGAAAAAACCGCTATGCACTGTAACATTTCTAGCGGAAACTTTGGCCAAACCAAGGTTATTCTTATAAAACCAACAACTTTTATGAACGAAAGTGGGCGAGCCGTGCAAGAGGTTTTAAACTTCTATAAATTATCTGCAAAACAGTTAACAGTTGTTCATGATGAGCTAGATATACCTTTCGGTCAAATTAGAACTAGGCAAGGTGGGGGCCACGCCGGCCATAATGGCATTAGGTCTGTTATTCAATACATTGGTGATGATTTTGGTAGAGTGCGCATTGGCATTAATAACCCAGACAAGCCAGAGCAACAAGATAGCGCAGATTATGTACTAGGAAAGTTTACTAAAAAAGAGTCTGCCGAAATGACTAAATTAACTAGAGAAGTTCAAAGTATTTTAATTGAACTAATCTACCGCGGCGAACTTTACGCTGATACCAGAAACATTCTACTATAACTAAAAACGACCTGCAGAGGGGGTGGGCACCGCTGCAAGCCGATTTTAGGGCTTAAGATAAAACTTAAGCCAATAAAACTCCCTTCAAGAGCCCACCCGGCGAAACGTCAGATACAATAACGGTAGATATCCGCGTCAATCAAATGATTAGCATTTAGCCTCGCCCTCGTTCAGGCCCACCAGTGGCTCATAGACTAACTATGAGGGGTCTTAAAGGGGTTAGTATGTTTTAGAGCGTTTACTGCTAAAAACAGTGTGTGCTAAGGTAAGTGGAGGGTAACAACTTAAACCAAAGCGCGCTCTAAAACAATCTAACGTAATTTCCGTATAAATACGGAAATTAGAATGGGGGTATAAGGTACGTAAACCCATTATGAGGACTTACAGATTGCAATTTTAGCAAAAAAGTTGCATTATGTCAATACTATTTAATTTATTTGTTATTTATGCAAAATAGTGGTAATTACCATAAGCTCGATGGGGTAGGGATACCTGAAAAATTACAGGTTATTGATGGCGCCCCAAAAAAATTATTCTATGTAGGCAAAGATCCCAATGATATCCTGAGCGAACCATCTGTTGCAATGGTAGGCACAAGAAAACCAACGCCTTACGGGAAAGAAGTTACACATAACATAGCTTCTGAGTTGGCTAAACTGGGCGTAGTAATAGTTAGTGGATTGGCCTTGGGAGTAGATACCATTGCCCACAGAGCTTGTCTTGAAGCAAAAGGCAAAACCATAGCAGTTCTTCCTTGTGGACCAGACAAAGTCTATCCGGCCACTCATAGAGAAGATGCTAAACGAATAGTGCAGCAAGGAAGCACACTTTTAACTGAATATCCGCCAGATACGCCTCCGTTAAGGCAGAACTTTATTGCCCGTAACAGATTGGTCTCTGGTTTGGGTGATGTAGTCATAGTTACTGAGGCGGCAGAGAAGAGCGGTACCTTACATACCGCCAATTTTGCCCTAAACCAATCTAAAACAGTCATGGCCGTTCCCGGCCAGATCAATAGTGCACTTAGCAAGGGCACAAATAATTTAATAAAGGCTGGCGCAATACCGATTACATCTGTTGATGACATTATTTTTGAACTTGGCTTATCTAAAACTCAAAACAAGCTATTTGAGCCCCAAAACCCCCAAGAAAAAGTCGTGATAGACCTGTTAACTCAAGGTGTTAATGATGGCCATGAACTACTTATAAAAAGTGGTCTCCAAACTGCAGAATTTAATGAGACCTTGACCCTACTTGAGATAAACGGCCAAATCAAACCTATGGGCAGCAATGTATGGACTTTAGGTTAAATTTATTTGACAACATTTTTTAGTTGTCGTATCTTGGTTAACTGTTGCATAATTCCAACAAATCAATACACTTTAATTAAGCATGAGCAAAAATCTAGTAATAGTAGAGAGCCCCGCGAAAGCAAAAACTATAGAGAAGTATTTGGGCAAAGACTATACCGTTAAAAGCAGCATGGGGCACGTCCGCTCCTTGCCAAGCAAGACGGGCAGTATTGATGTTTCTAAAAAATATGCGCCAGTTTATGAGATTAACGAAGATAAAACAAAGACAATCAATGAATTAAAACGTGCCACAAAATCTGCCACTACAATTTGGCTAGCATCTGATGAAGATAGAGAAGGCGAGGCCATAGCTTGGCACCTGAGTGAAGTTTTAAAACTTAACCCAAAAACCACAAAAAGAATTGTGTTTCATGAAATTACTAAGCCAGCCCTTGAAACGGCCGTAAAAAACCCTAGAAAAATTGACATGGAGTTGGTTGAGGCGCAGCAAGCCAGACAGTCGTTAGATTACCTAGTTGGCTTTGAGCTTAGCCCAGTATTATGGAAGAAAGTACGCCCCCAACTTAGCGCCGGCCGCGTTCAAAGTGTTGCAGTGCGCCTTGTAGTAGAGCGTGAGCGAGAAATAGAAGAGCACAAGGCAGAATCTACATTTAAGCTTATCGCTACGTTTAAACCAAAGCAAGGAACAGAGTTTCCGGCAGAGGCCGAAACAAAATTTGAATCAGCTAAAAAAGTAAAGGCTGTTTTGGAGCAATATGCAAAAAGCACATTTACAGTAGAAGGCGTCGAACAAAAACCAGGTGTTAGAAACCCCGGCGGGCCGTTTACAACCAGTACGCTCCAGCAAGAGGCCAGTAATAAAATAGGCTACAGCCCACGGACAACCATGCAGTTAGCTCAAAAACTTTATGAGGCTGGGCACATTACTTATATGCGTACCGATTCTATGAACATGTCTGAGGTAGCACTTAAGTCTATGGAGAGCTTTATTAAGAATGAGTACGGTCAGGATTATTATCAAAGACGCGTATTTAAATCTAAAAGCGCTGGCGCTCAAGAAGCACATGAAGCAATTAGGCCAACAGATGTAACCAAAGATAAAGCTGGAGCTGATCCATCTCAGCAAAAACTTTATAGACTAATTAGAAACAGAGCTTTAGCCAGCCAAATGACCCCAGCAAAAGTAGAAAAAACAGTGGTCAAAATAACGGCTAGCAAAAGCTCAGAAAAACTAGAAGCCAAAGGTGAAATAGTAGTATTTGACGGATTCTTAAAGGTATACGGCAAAAAAGGTGATGACAAGATTTTGCCAGAGCTATCTAACGGCGACAAACTAGACCTCAAAGAGGCTAGCTCAACGGAGGCACTAAGCCGCGGTGCAGCTCGCTACACAGAGGCTTCACTGGTCAAAAAACTAGAAGAAATGGGCATTGGCCGGCCAAGTACTTACGCCAGCACAATTAGTACCATACAGGGTAGGGGATACGTAGAACGTGGTGACCTAGAAGGCACAGAAACTACCATTGCCTCGCTTAAGCTTGAAAAAGGGAAAATCAGAGAGGCCGAGGAAAAGACCATGTACGGTAAAGATAGCAATAAACTTTACCCAACCGATACCGGCAAAGTGGTGACAGACTTCCTAGTGAAGCATTTTGCAGACATTCTAGATTACGATTTTACTAAAGAGATTGAAGAAGAACTTGATGATATAGCCGACAAGAAAAAGAGCAGGGTAGAGGTGCTAGATCACTTTTATAAGCCGTTTCATAAGCTTGTCGAGGCCAGTGAGGACATTTCTAGGGCAGAGGCTACACAAACTCGTAAAATTGGCAAAGACAAAGATGGAACGCCAATCTTTGCCCGTTTTGGACGCTATGGTCCAATGCTTCAGCGTGGTGAGCAATCTGACGATAAAGAAAAGAAGCCGACCTTTGCGCCCCTTCCTCAAGGTGAAACTATTGATAGCGTCACCCTAGAACAGGCAATTAAAATGTTTAAATTGCCAAGGAGGGTGGGTGTTACTGCCGATGGCCAAGAAATCACCGCCGATATTGGCCGTTTTGGCCCATATATTAAGGTAGATAAAACCTTTGTATCACTAAAAGAACCGCATGACCCGTTCACAATAAAAGAAGAGGCTGCCCGTAAACTTTATAAAGAAAAACTTGCCCAGATTAAAAAGCGTAACATCGCAGATTTCGGTAACATTAAGGTGCTACTTGGACCATTTGGCCCTTATGTTACAAACGGTAAAAAGAATGCTAAAATCCCTAAAGAAACTGACCCAAAGAAGCTAACAGAAAAGCAAGCCCAAAAACTGCTAGACGAAGCACCAGATAAAAAATCTCGATTTAATAAGAATAGAAATAAAAAATAAACGGGTCAATTTTATAATGACCCGTTTACAGCAATGTAGCACAACAGAAAAAAAGAAAGGGTGTAAATTAGACTACATATTTTTATCTTTTGCACCTCTATTAAATAATAGTATTGTTATTTCAACAGTACGCATTATTGTCTAATTAGTGCTATAATAAGTCATAGTAATAATTTACTTGACTAATTACATCTTACGTTTTATAATTATATAATAATTATTGTCTAAAGAGAATTTAACAGGAAGTTGATTAATGCCAGAACAGATTAAACTAGACGCAAAACAGGTAACTGAAGCGATCCTAGCAACAATTGAGAAAGATAGAGAAAAAGAGATTGTGTCTAGACGCTTTGGCTTATTTGATCGCAAAGAAACTCTAGAACAGATAGGCGAGCTTCTGGGCATCACTCGTGAGCGTGTACGCCAACTAGAGAAAGCAATTGTTACACGTTTAAAATCACAGGCCCAGCAGGGTAGCATAACTGCTTTAACAGAGTCGGAAGCCAAGGTAATTGAACAGCTAAAGGCTGCTGGAAACGTCAGCAGAATAAGTAACCTAACAGATGAATTGACGGGCGAATCTGACAAAATTTCTCAGGCAAGGGTAGCGTTTATCGTGCAGCTGTCTCCTAACCTTGTTTCACTAGATGAAAACGACCTTTTCTACCCAGCAGGTGCCCTAAAAGATATTTATAAAGATGCAAAAAACCTAAATAAAGAGGTTCTTGACATTGTTGCCACAATTAAAGAAGTTGGTAAGCCAATTAGTCTTGCAAACTTAAGTAAGAAGATTAATAAAGATCAAGCTACTACAAACTCACTTGCCAGCATTTCTAAGCAACTTTCTAGCCTAAATGGCGATTGGGGCCTTAGCCGTTGGCCAGCCGTAAACCCAAAGAATATTAGAGATAAAATCTACGTTATTCTAAAAGAAAACGGCAAACAAATGCACTTTAGTGAAATAGCAGATAAAATTCAGCAGTCAGACTTTAAGCGTAAAGACGTTACTACGCAAGCTATTCATAACGAACTTATTAAAGACAGCCGTTTTGTGCTAGTTGGTCGCGGAATATATGCTCTTAAAGAGTGGGGCTACAAAAAAGGTACAGTAGCAGATGTTATTGCAGAAATCCTTAAAAAGGCCGATGAGCCACTTCACAGAGACGAAATTGTTAAACGAGTACTAAAAAACCGTTACGTTAAAGAAACTACAATTCTGCTAAACCTACAAGGCAAACCGCAGTTTAAGCGTGTAGCTAAGGCAACTTATACTCTTGCTGACGCCTAAGCGTGAACTTTGTACCTCTCAAAAAAAACTACGTACGCTTAAAGTTTGACTTCTGAAGAAAGGCTGAAAAGTATTGGTCCCAAAAATACTCTTCTGACATAGTACTTATATGAATTGGTATGGGAGTCTTACGCGAGTTCTCAATTTCATCAGGGAATAACTTGCTGGCGAATTTCAACCAAGCCACCAAAAGTTCTCTGAATAGATCTTGCAGAGGGTAGATAAGGAAAACTATCAATCTCATGGGACGTAGGGTAGCGTCCGTTGATATTTTTAAACTTTTCAAATCCTGCTCTAAGCTCATCTTTTGTCCATGAGTTTTGCCCTAATCCTGCTTTACGTGCTTTGTCCATATAAATAATATAACTTAAATATCATGAACATTTTACGAACACTAGGTATTTAGCAATTTGTGGTAAAAGTAGATGGGTGTATAGATGATAATAGTAACTGTGCAAAAGAGGGCACAAAAAATTCCAAAAATAAATTCGAAATATAAGTATAAATATAGACGAATCTACACAAACGGGGGGGTATATACATTGTGTCGCACATTATATCTTTTGCGACGCTTGATATGTATTCTCAGAGGATTACTGATACATCTGCTATAGGGGACTATTTAACAAAAATGGTAACTACCACGTTGTAATTGCCCGTCAAGCCCTACACGTTATGTTAAATACATGTTTAACATAAATGCTTAATGTATCGCTAAATAGTTTTCCACAGCACTATTTGATTTTTAGGCCATTTTGTTTCAATCTTGTGATAATTGCGGGTTACCCTAACACGAGGAGGTTTTCACGATTTTTTGACTTTTCACAGAATAAAGTGTTCTATATAGTTTTCCACATAAACTAAAAATTAAAATAATGTACAAAATACGAACATCAATAGGGAATGTGGGGGGGTTTGACTTTTTTATTTTTATATATGTTTGTATGTTTTTCTAGATATTTACTGTGAAGGTTTCTATTATTAATATTACCTATAGAAGAGTCTCTCCTCTACCCTAACATCTACATATTCATTCACTACTGCTCCCCTACTCTCCTCATTATTAATGAATGCAACTAAAGTCCCTGCTTGCTGCTTAGGATCCTCTAATACATTAAATTTAACATAGTAATTCTTGCCCGAAAGTTTTACATGTAGATCATAGGGGCTTGTAGTAACTGTTAAGGACTCTACCTCTAAGTTTTGCTTCTGAAGCTGTTCGTTAATTATTGCAACAAATAAGGTTTGCTCTCGTGGGAATGCCGGTTTTCCTGGCTCTGGCTCAATACCCGATAAATCGATTACTCTTTTTAAGGCACCTATATCATTAAATTCTTGTTTATCCCAGACCGATAGCGTGACACCATTTTCACCTACCACCGCGATTTTGTTTGGAGTCTCTAAAGCAAAGACTGGTTGTGTTATACCTACTTTAACGCTTAACGTATTGCTAAAAATATTTGTAGAAGTTTCAACAGTCTGAATCTCTGGAAAAGTCCCTTTTAATCCTTCTGTCAGCCCTTGATTATCAAATGTAATTTTAGAATGATTTAAAATCGAACTATTTACAAAATCTTGAACTACTTTATCGTAATCTTCATGGTTTCTAATTGGCGTTGTGTTTTCTTCAACATTTATAATAATCGTGTCTGCTTTCTTGATAAGCGAGTAATACGTCATAAACGAAACTATTCCTAGTATGATGGCTGCATAAATAAATTTGCTGACTGGCGGTATCGTGAATCTTTGCTTATTTGAACGTTTTGTTTCTGATTTTTGGCTATTATCGCTTTTATAATATGAATAAACCGCTGTCTTTTGATTAGAAAGCGTACTGGTTTTTTCTTTTTTATTTTTTTTGATTTTCATGATTTATTAAGTATATTCATTAACTCGGTGGCTATTCTTTCTGCAGAATTACTTGGGTAAACTCTTTCAGCCGCCTTAGCAAGTGAGTTTGCTTTTGCTCTATTGCTAAGCAGATCTCTTATTGTTTTTAGTAGAATGCTTGGCGATTGATCAAGCTCATCTTCACCTAAAACTATGGCAGCATTGTTTTTTTCTAAAATTTTGGCATTCAATATCTGATGGCCTCCAGCCAGATGTTTGGCAGGAATAGCAATTACAGGCTTAATTTGCTGAGCAAACTCAGCTAATGAGCTCCCTGCCCTAGAGACAATTATATCCGCTGCTCCAGAATACTTATACATTTCATCTATATAGGTAATTGACCTATATAAGTCAGAATTTGTTTTTTGAAATTTTTTACCTGTCTGGTGCACTGTGAGCACTTTGTCCTTAGCAAGATCCGGCAATATTTTTTCTATTGCACTATTTATCCGTTGTGCACCTTGACTACCTCCTGTTACCAATACCATTTTTGTATCTTCAGAAATGCCTAGCTCCTTTTTTAGCTCGTTTTGCCGGCTAGTAGATATTTTTATAAATTTATCTGACACCGGTACTCCAACATGAATAAATTCTTGCTCATTTTTACCTGATATTGGCATGCCAGATAGTTTTTTAATAGCACTTTTTCCAATAATTTTTGTTGACAGACTTGGAACGGCATCAGAGTCATGAGTTACGTAAGGAATTCCAGCCATTTTTGCTGCTAAACCAACCGGCACACTTACGTATCCACCTTTTATAAAAATTACACTAGGACTTGTCTGTTTAATAAGTTTGTTAGCCTGCGACAAGCCTTTTATTGTTCTAAAGCTATCCCTAGCATTTAAGGCATGTGTCTTTACATCAAAAAGGCTCAGGAGCTTCGATTGATTTGGGTAGCGCCGGTACTTTCCACCAGAAATTCTAATAACTTTATCAATATCCTTTGAGGAATCTAAAATGTCGTTAAATGAGCCCCCTTTGTCTGTAACAGCTATTACAGACAATTGTTTATCAATTGATTTAAGTTTAGCTGCTACGGGCAATAGCGGAACGATATGTCCGCCCGTGCCCCCGCCTACCAGTAAAACCGTCATGTAAATGACCTCTCTCTGATTTTGCTTTGCTAACACGAAATGAAGTATACCTAGAAACATTAAAAACAAGCCCTAGTGCCGCACTCACAAATAACAAGCTTGTCCCGCCATAACTAATAAATGGCAACGTAATGCCTTTTAGTGGCAGTACGCCTATCATGGCACCTATATTTATCATTGACTGAATACTAAACCAAGTAAGTACTCCTACGACTAACAGCCGTGTATAGTCGTCAGGTGCCTTTTCGGCAATCCTAAATATTCTAGTAAACAGACCAACGAACAATGCAATCAGTAGAGTAGTGCCAATAAAACCAAACTTTTCTGCAAATATAGCAAAAATTGAATCATTAGCCGCTTCCGGCAGATAACCGTAAGCTTGCACGCTTCTGGCTAGACCTAAACCAAAAATACCACCTGAACCAACTGCTATCAAAGCTTGACATGTTTGATAACCAGTTGACTGACAATCACTAGCCGGATTAAAGAATGTCTGTAGCCTTTGCCTCCTATATGGAGTACTAGAAACCGCCAAAATAAACGCAATTGCAATAGCGCCTGCAACAATTACTATTCTTTTCATTGGTAGACCTGCCACAAAAGCCATAACACCCATCATAGCGAACATTACAGCTGCTGAACCAAGATCGCTTTGAACCACCGCAACAATAATCCCAATTACTATAAAAGCATAGAATAATGGTAAAAGAGTTTGTTTGAAGCTAGCCAGTTTTCCATTATTTATCTGTGTTGCCAGAAATGATGCTAGCCATATAAGCAGAGCAAATTTTATAAGTTCTGCTGCCTGAAACGACAGCCCCTGTATTTGTATCCACCTGTAGGCACCATTAACCTGTTCACCCAATAATCTTACTGCCGCCGACGCAATTACTGCAGCAACGATTAGTGGAGCTTGCAATTTTTGCCATGCAGCAAGCGGTACTTTAGCAACTATAAAAAAAACAATGACACTGGCAGCCACAGCAATAAATTGTCGATTGATAAAATAATTTTCAGCAACGTTTCGTTGAGCAGACAAAGCTGGACTAATCGCATATAGAACAATCAGGCCGACTACTGTAAGTAACAATGCAAGGATTGGCAATATGTAATCCGGCCTGTGCTTTCTTTGAACATAATTACCAAATTTTAACCCACTATCCGATGATGTGCGCTGGCCCGGAACATACATTAAGTATAACCCCCGACAATAAAGATGATAAGCCCCACTACCGCAACAACCTGCCCTAATATCCAAAATCGCATAGTAACCTTTGTTTCTGGCCACCCTATCGCTTCTAGATGGTGGTGGAGTGGTGAAACTTTAAACATCTTTTTGCCGTTTCTGGTCTTTTTAGAAATCGTTTGCAAAATAACAGACCCAGTATCTGCCACAAAAAGCAGACCAATTATCGGCAATAATGTTACTGTATCTGTCAGCATAGCCACAACACCCAGGGCCGTACCCAAAGCAAACGACCCGACATCACCCATAAAAAATCTGGCTGGGTAAACATTAAACCAGGTATAGGCTAACAAGCCCCCCACCACTGTCATACAGAAACCGGCCAAGCCATATCGACCTTCAACAAATGCAATTAAGGCAAATGCAGCAAAGGCTATAGCACTTAAGCCACCAGCTAAGCCATCAAGACCATCTGTTATATTTACCGCGTTTGCTGTTGCCACAACTACTAATATAAATAGTGGTATTATTAAAATCCCTAGTTGCCAATCGCCCACGAAAGGAATGTGGATATCACTTACCTCTAGTTTGTAATAAAAAAACCAACCTCCGATTGTTGCTACTAATGTTGTAAGTAGTAATTTAATTCTTGATGGCAAACCAGCCACACCCTTACCGGAGCCTTTGATATTTATTATGTCATCTATCAGACCAACTGCACCAGCACCTGCAAAAGCAGCTATGGGCAACCATGTTTCGGTGCGCTCAAGGTTTAATACCAGAGTAACGAGTACAGTCGCAACAACAAATACGATTCCTGCCATGGTTGGAATATTTCTAAGATGCTTCTTAGCATGAAGTTTTGTAAAAACCTTTGCGGCCTCGCCTGTTAAAGTGGTTGTTCTGGGTTTCTTCCACCACTGTCCTTTATATGCCAAAGTTGTATAAACAGGCGTCAGTATTATGCTCAATAAGAAACCAATAAAACCGAGACTCAAAATCCGGATAACTGTACTGCTGTTTACGATTATATCTAGTGTTGGTGTCATGATTTGTGTCTACCCATTATAACCTAATTACTCCTTGGTAGCACCCCAAAGTTATCTATAAGCATAGTTGCTGCTGCACTAAAAATTGGGCCGGCGGCTTTTGATCCTGCATAGCCAGGAACATTTGGTTCGTTAGTTCTAACTACAATTACATACTCTGGCGAATCGCCGCCAACAAAGCCTGTAAATGTTCCGTTATATTTATTTTCATAATAGCCTCCTTCGGGTTTTGGAATTTGAGCAGTTCCTGTTTTTCCACCAACCATATATTCTGGTCGTAAATTAAAACCATAAACCCGATGATTACTATTAATTACGTTAATCATATTTTCTCGTACCGTATCGCTTGCCACTGGACTAACCACTCCTGTTCTTTTAATTATCGGGTCTTTGTCGGTTCTTGTTCCATCTGGTGAGACTATCGACTCAACTAATCTAGGTTGATAGTAAGTGCCTCCGTTAATAACGCTTGCTAGCGCCGCACCTACTTGAACGGGCGTTGCAGTCATTCCTTGACCAAATGATGTGTTGGCATACTGAATATTAAGTCCGTATCCATCATTGGGATCAGGCACGATTCCTTCGGCCTCATAGCCTTGCTCGATACCAGTCTGCTGGGAGTAACCATATCTTTCAACCATATATTTATGCCAAGTATTTCTTGCCTGATCATTTATTGTACCACCGCCCATTTGGCTCAATAACCATGTCGCACCCGTGTTTAATGAAAGTCTTAGGATATCGGGCAAGGTTCTAGTACCCGCACCGCCGGACTCTTCGACGTTAGTAATTTTTTCATTGTCGACTTCTATAATCCCAGAGTCATAGAAAGAATCACCAGGCTGCACTGAACCATTATCAAGTGCCGCTGCCATAGTTAAAGGTTTCATGACCGAACCTATTTCATATGGGTTACTTACATTAGAGTTATTAAACACCCGGGCATCTTCTACATTAAAAAACTCCCCCGGATTATAGGTCGGAAAGTTAGCCATAGCTTTAATTGCCCCCGTATTAACATCCATAATAAACGCTCCACCAGAATCTGATCTTGCCTTTTCTAAACCGTCTTTAAGTATTGCCTCAAGCTGCTGCTGCATAGACATATCTATAGTCAGGATAACTCTTTCTCCATCTTTTCCCTCTTTTATAACATTCTCTGGGTTAGAGACTAATGGTACCCCTTGTGCATCAGTAATAGCATTTAACTCACCGGGCACACCTTTTAGCTGGTCATTCAAAGCCTGTTCAATACCGTATTTCCCTTCCCCCTCATCATTTACAAAGCCCAGCAAACTAGCCGCCATTTCGCCTTGCGGGTAGGTTCTGTAGGATTCTTCTCTTAAGCCAATACCTTTGATATCTAGCTCTTCAATCTTACTTTTTTGATCAGCATCTAATTTTTTTGCCAAGACACTATATCTAGTGTCTTTTTCAAGGTTTTCTATTATTTCTTGTTTAGAAGCCGAGATAAACTGATCAATTTTTTCTGCAGCCGATTCCTTATCTTTTACATATACCGGGTCGGCAAATAATGTATATTTGATTTCGTTTAATACTATTGGCACCGTTTCGTCGCCGTTCTGGGCTTCAATTACCCCACGTTTAGCAGGAATTTGATATTCTTTAAACTGCCCACTCTGGGCTGAATTTTTATAATAATCATGTTTAATAACCTGCAGATAAAAAAGCCTGATCAAAAAAACTGCCATAACTACGCCAAGCGCCGCATAGAAAATGCGAACACGTGATAAAGGACTTTGGCTATCAAACTCTTTGTGCATAAAAATTATTTAATTTTGGATTGTGGCTGATGGCGCTACAGAAACAAGCTCGCTAGCTGGTTTACTTTGTTTCACCCTATCTATTGACTGGAGTCTAGCAGAAGCTACCTCTAGCTCGTCATGTTCTTGTTGAAGCGCTTGTTGCTCTTTATTGAGGGAATCTATCTCATAACCAAAGGAATTTGTCTTTGTAACTTGGGTCAGATAAAGAAGCCCCAACAAACATGCTAACACAATTAATATTACTGTGTTGCTGACTGGGCCAATAGCCTTTTCTGCTGAACTATATTTAGTTGTATTCTGATTTCGCCGCATGTATTGCCCGCGACCGGCTGCTAATGTACTTGAATATGTCATATCTTTTCTTTTTATTTTTATATTTGTTTTTGTACTCTCGCCCTTTCGAGCGAGAGTACTTTTTTAGCTGTGCTTAGTGTAGTACTTTTACGCGTACCTTATAAGCACGGGAGCTACTTTTTACCTGGATAGGCATGAGCTTCCCTTTCTTTTTATTTTTTCACTGCGACTCGTAGCTTTGCACTACGCGCTCGCGGATTGAAAACTAATTCGTTATCGCCTGGCGTAATTGGTTTTTTAGTAAGTATTTTGATATCTGCATCATATCGATTGCCACCATGCTCTAAAAAGATATCTTTTACAATTTTATCCTCAAGACTATGAAAGCTTATTATTGCAATTCGGCCACTACTTTTTAACATTTGAATCCACAGCGGCAATGTATATCTTAGCTGTGTTAACTCGTCATTTACGGCAATTCTTAGTGCCTGAAACGTTTTGGTAGCCGGATGTATTTTACCCCTAAAAGGAAAACACTTGGCGATTATATTGGCAAGCTCTGTTGTTGTGCTAACGGGAGTGTTCTGCATTATTGCTTGGGCAATTTTTTTTGCGTGTTTTTCTTCCCCGTAAACTTTTATGATTTTCGTTAAAGCCTCTTCACTTGAAGTATTTACTATATCCGCGGCTGTAATGCCTTTTGAAGCGTCCATACGCATATCAAGTGGTCCATCTTTTTGAAACGAAAACCCTCTGCTTGCATTGTCAAGGTGCGGTGATGAGACTCCAAGATCTGCTAGGATAAGGTCAAATTTCATACCTTTTTCATGCAGGCTTTTTGTGGCAGAAGCAAAATCACTATTAATGATTGTTGCCCCTTTAAGCTTGACTAGCTGTTTTAATTCTTCTGTCGCGTTATCATCGCGATCCACGAAATAACTAGTCTTTGGTACATGGGTCTTATCTAATATTGCTAAAGAGTGGCCACCGTAGCCTGCGGTCACATCTAGGAGGCTTTCCCCCTGCTCTGGCGCAAGCAAATCAATGACTTCTTTTAACAATACCGGCTTATGTTTTGGTTGGTGATCTTTCATGTTTGTTTTTATTTTACATGTTTGTTTTTGTAAGGTCACCTAATCAGCAATCAGCTTTTTGTTTTTTAATGTTTTTGTTTTTGTTAGACTGCAAAACCTTAATGTAAAGAGCAAACTAAAACGAGTGTGACGTTTGGGTATAATCACGCCCGTGCTTTTTACTATTTTGCAGTTTGAGAGACTTTTGTGTGAGGTGGAGTTTTGGGAGGTGTTTTATGAAATGTACAAAGGTTTTTTAAATGGGCCTTCTTCCATTTGCTGATTGCCGAATAGCTAACCTTACCAGTTACTATTATTTGTTAATGTCCAAAAATAACTATGTAGCAATAAGACGCCAGTAACGACCAACTCTGGTTGCTTCAACATCTCGCTCTATACCTGCGTAATCAAGCAAATGTTGTTCAATTGTGACTCGGCCCTGTTTAGCGTCTATGGTGTTCTCGGTTTTGCCTTTTCTAAACTGTACGTTCATATCAGCAATAGTTTCGTCAAGAATACTACCCTGAAGTTCAGGCTCAACCTGTTCGTCCCATACACTTTTGGGATACATATGCAGATAATTCTTAAACCCGCGAGTTATGACTACCCCGCTAGCAAACTCACTACGAAGCTCGGCTGGAATAGTCAGCCTCCGCTTGTCATCAAGTTTTCTTGCAAAATAGTCCACCATTGTAGCGACCAAGTCTTGTTAGTTATTAATATTGTCTCGTGGTTGTTTTTGTTTTTTGATGGGTTACCCACGTTTACCCACTAACAAGAGTGTACTACCCACCATTACCCACTTGCAAGTGTTTTTTGTAGTTATCCACAGCTTTACCTCAAATAAAATAGCTCGCCGCTATATCTAGTGTGACGAGCTAATTAGTTTCCACTAATAACCTAATAATGCTTGCTTAGCCTTGACCTTTGCTAGAGCTGTTATTCATCTGCTCAATTTCTGCCTGAGTTGCCGGACGCACAATATGATCACCGGCGTCAACCCCGTCAGCTAGCTCTGGTGAGTTCTCAAATATATCATCAATTACAACTCTAATATCTTTACCTAGCTCGTCAGCTGGCTGCCTAGCAGCCCGCCACAAAGTATCACCATGGTTTAAGACTTCAGTAGTCGTAGTAGCGCCCCCAAATGGCTGTTTATCTTCACTGGCCTTTTCTTTGATTACGTTCGCACCTAGTACAGTTAATATTGCAGCTGATCCAATTTTAATTATCGTCCAGGTTTCGCGGCTAATCTTATTAGTCTTTGGCTCACCTTCAACATCTGCAAGTTTATGTGCTAAAGATATCGCTGGCATCTCATTCTTATTACTCATCAAACAATAATAGCATAAGTATTAAACTTTGTCAAACTATTACCCTAGTTACTATCGATATGACCTAATTCGTTTTACTTCTTTAGCAAACCATTTGGCACTAGGCCTAATTTCTCGTTTCATGGTTTTACGATCAACCTCGACA
>JAGQMZ010000050.1 GCA_020428405.1 Candidatus Saccharimonadota bacterium
GCAAAATCATTCTGAATCATAAAATGAAATTTGTTGCTTTCTTTTTGTAGTTTTTTATACGCCCAATTTTTATTGGGTAAGTATGGATTATTATAATTTTCTTGATAACTAAAGACTCTATTCATACCTGCCATCATGTGATATAAAATATGACAATGAAAAAACTAATCATTTTTCATATTGGCTTCAAACTCTATGGTGTTTGTTTCCATAGGCATAATGTCTAATACATTTTTTAGTGGTGCATAACTTTCTTTGCCATTGATTACTCTAAAATCATGACCGTGTAAATGCATTGGATGACGCATCATTGAATTATTATACAATGTAATTCTTACAACTTCACCTTTTTTAATGAGTATTTTATCTGACTCGGACAGTACTTTATTGTCTAAACTCCAAACATAGCGATTCATGTTTCCTGTTAACTCAAAATTCAATTCTTTTATTAGAGCATCGTTTGGTAGTGTAGTACTATCTGGCGATTGTAACATGGCATAATTTAGCGTAACTATATCCTTACTCATGTTCATTGTATGATTGCTATGATTTGATTCGCTCCTATTCATATCAGGCATATCTTTTGCTAGCATTTTATTTGTAATCTCTGGATACATAACTGTATTCATATCCATTTGTTGCAAACTCATGTTCATGCCCATATCTTTCATGTTTCCGTTTAACTTCATCATGTCGTTCATCATTTGCATGCCTTCAAAGTATTTTAATTTTGGCAACGGACTCACCAATTGTTTTATTCCATCACCAATATAATACGACACCGATTTTGTTCTGTCTTCTGGTGTAACTAATAGCTCGTAAGCTGTACTATCATTTGGTAGTGTTACTACAATATCATAAGTTTCAGAAACACCAATGATTAATCTGTCCACTTCTACAGGAACAACATCATTGCCATCGTTTGCTACTACTGTAATTTTTCCACCAGCATAAGTTATCCAAAAATAAGAAGAAGCACCACCGTTGGCAATTCGCAATCGTACTTTATCACCACCTTTAAAGTTGGTTAACTGTTGCTCTGAAGTTCCGTTGATTAAAAATTTGTCGTAATAAACATCACTTACATCCATTGCCAACATTCGCTTCCACTCGTTCGTTAATTTGGTTTTAAAACTTTTAGCTTTAATGGCTTCAAAATAGCTTTGTGTAGAACCTTTTTTTATCGCAAACCAATCTGATGCATTGTGTAACATTCTGTGTACATTTTTTGGCTTGATGTCTGTCCATTCACTCAAAATTAAAGGAACAGCTGGTAAGTCGTCTATTCCTTTTCTAAAAGTAGCATCATCCGTTCGTTTTTTAAGAATGAGTGAACCATACATGCCAATTTGTTCTTGCAAACCACTATGACTATGGTACCAATGCGTTCCGTTTTGAATGATTGGGAAACGATAAACAAAAGAATCATTAGGAGCAATTGGCAGTTGTGTTAAGTATGGCACACCATCGTCTTTATTAGGAACAAAGAGTCCGTGCCAATGTAAAGAAGTGCTTTCTTTGAGTTGGTTGTGTACAACTATTTCAGCAGTATCGCCTTCTGAAAATATTAATGTTGGCATTGGAATTTGACCATTTACAGCAATGGCTTTTTTATTTTTTCCAGTAAAATTGACTATCGTATCGGTAACAGTTAAATCGTAATGTACTACCTTTTGTGCCAATACCATTGGACTAAAAAGAAAGCAACATACTATTGTTGATATATATATTAAATGGTATTTTTTATTTTTCATTTTCTATACTTTATAAATGAACAGTTCGTAATCGTAGTGAATTAGTAATGACAGAAACAGAGCTAAAACTCATTGCCAATGCAGCTATCATAGGTGATAATAAAATGCCGAAAAAAGGAAAAAGCACACCTGCTGCAATTGGAATACCAAGTGTATTATAAATTAGTGCGAAAAATAAATTTTGTTTTATATTATTCATTACTGCATCGCTTAAATGCTTTGCTTTTACAATACCTTGTAAATCGCCTTTTACTAAAGTAATCATAGCACTTTCAATTGCAATATCTGTTCCTGTTCCCATAGCAATACCTACATCGCTTTTCGCTAAAGCAGGTGCATCGTTAATGCCATCGCCAGCCATTGCTACCACTTTGCCTTTTTGTTGCAACACTTGTACTTCGTTAAGTTTGTCTTCTGGTAACATATTAGCTTTAAAATCTGATAAGTGCAGTGTGTTGGCTACTGCTTGAGCTGTATTAAAATTATCGCCAGTAAGCATAATCACTGCTATTCCTTTTTTCTGCAATTCATCAATAGCAGCCATGCTTGTTGCTTTGATTTTATCGCTAAACACAATATATCCTACTACTGTATGTTTAATACTTAAATAAGAAACTGTTTTTCCTTGTTGTTGAAATGCTTTGATCGTTGCTTCCATATCAGCAGTGATGTTTGCTTGAGCGTATTCCATCATCTTAGCATTTCCGAGTGCTATACTTTCTTTATTGATACTTGCTTCTACGCCTTTACCTGTAACGGCATTAAAATTTTCGGTTTTGAATGGTGTTATATTTTGTTCTTTTCCGTAGGCAACTGTAGCAGCAGCCAAAGGATGTTCGCTATCTGTATTTAATGATATGATGTATTGCAATATATCGTTGGTGGTGTAGTTATTGCTAAACGACTCTACTTTTTCTACCGTAGGTTTCCCTTCGGTTATCGTTCCTGTTT
>JAGQMZ010000051.1 GCA_020428405.1 Candidatus Saccharimonadota bacterium
CGTGTGATTATTAGCAAGCACGGCATAAATGGTACACTAGGCGGGAATATTGATAATTTACTTGAATATAAGCGCGAGATGAACCGCTCTGTAATTTTTAAAGGCATTACTTATAAATGGAGCAATGGTACGGGCAATGATTTTCCGCGCCTAAGCATTAAAGAACGCCCAGAACTGGTGGCTTTTGGTGTGCCTGATGAAATTAAGGTAGACGAAAAGGGCGTTATAGGTGGCGGTAAACACCTAAAACCAAAAGATGTAAATAAATTACTTGAGGACCGTGATGATGTAGTATTTTTTGACGGCCGGAATGCTTATGAGGCAGAAATAGGCAAGTTTAAAGACGCTGTTGTACCAAAAACCAAGACTACTCGGGATTTTATAAAAGAGATAGAGAGCGACAAGTACAACGACATTAAAGATAAACCTGTTGTTACGTATTGTACGGGCGGAATTCGCTGTGAGGCTCTAAGCGCACTCATGAAAAACCGTGGCTTTAAGGAGGTTTATCAAATTGATGGCGGTATTGTTAAATACGGCGAAAGCTTTGGCGATGACGGACAGTGGGAGGGCAAACTACATATTTTTGATGATCGCATGGTTCACCAATTTTCTGATAAGGCCAAAGATATTGGTAAATGCACGCACTGCGAAGGCCAGACAAGTCGTTATATAAACTGCAGTAACATTGCTTGTAACAGGTTAGTTTTGGTTTGTGAAGGCTGTGACAGTAAAACCAAGTGCAGCGATTGTAATAACATAAGAGTATTGACAAAATAGCAAAAATAAGTTAATATGTAATACGATAACGCTAATGTTATTAAAAGACTTCTTTTAAGAAGTTTTTTTAATTTTTGAGTATTATTATGAGTTTAGATAATAGCTTAGTTGAAGGCCAGTTTTTTGGCGATATAGACGAGGAACAGGATAATATCCCAAGCTGGGCCACTGATGCAGCTAACCCTGTAAAAACCGAACAGGTCACTTTTGTTGACTCAAATTCTGATGCCATTGAACGCTTGCATGCTGGGTCTGTCAGATTAATTGGCGACAACACTCCAAGGATTGCAATTGCGCCAAATAATATTTTTTCTGATGAGGAGAAAGCTGAATACGGTATTAAGCAAAGAATCCATGCGACGATCGATCAAGTCGTACTTGGTGATCATGCAAGAAATAAAGCTGGGCTACCTTATGACTGGGCTAAAGAAAATACCCCAGAACCGTATTCTTTGAAAAATGGGGCAGTTAGTACCGCTAAGTCTATTGATAATGCTGTTGCCAAGATTTCACGCGGTATTGTAAGGACGCCAGAAGGTGAAGATACTGGCCAGTGGATACTTGCAACACCTTATCGTGTAAAAGAGAATTTTGATAATAGAAACTTTGGTCCGTTAGCTAGACAGGCTGCTACTGCAGTAGTTGCTAGTGCGGTTGTTATGTCTGCTATACCTGAAAAGTCAGCAAATATTGAATTTGACGCTACACCTTTTACTCGTACAGAACATGGCGTGGTGGCTTATTTTGATACAAAAGACCAAGACATAGAACTATCTGCTAGAGTGGCAGAGCTTGCGATTGGTGCAGATAATGGTTCGGTGGTAATTGACACGGATTCACAGACAATACACTTTAACGACAAAAGTATAAGTGATTCTGAAGTTGTGGCTGGTATAGTTGCGGCCTCGGCACCTGATAATAAACAAGCCTTAAAACAGGCACCTACTAAATCACCTGAAGAAATGAATGACCAAGAATATATGCAGTATCTAGTTGATAGTGCATCAGTATCTGTTGACGAATATAATTCATTTGAAGTTAATACTGATTATGAAGATGTCTTTAAGGATGAATTAAGTGGCAACCGCATAAAACCGACTAAGTTTGTTGCACACTGGACTGCAGTAAACTATAAGGATGGTGTGGATGGCTTTATTCGCGGCATAAAAGGTCGTGATGGTAATTGCTGCTCGTCTATGTATTTTATTCCGGAAGATGGCTCTAAAACGTATAGATTTGCTGATTCATGGGAACAAATGGCTCATGCATACGGAGCAAATTCGTTTACTCAGGGTGTTGAAATTGAGGCAGAAGGTTTACGTGATTTAAGCCCTGAACAGATGAAACAGCTCATAATGACAGCAAAGCGTTTTATGGATGCCAATGATATTTCTATTGCTCGTGATAATTTTGTTGGACACATGGAAATAGACGAGGAGTTTGGTAATCACCAGAAGATAGATATGCCACCTGAGTTGATGGATGGATTATTTACTAAACTTAAAGAATTAGACGATAAAATAAGCGGTCAAACTAAGATTGAAGTGCAAGATTCCATACCAGAAGGTATGACTCCGCAACAAGCTTTTGAGTATTTTACTAATAAATTGTTAGACGAAATAGCTGCTCATGAAGGCGGTTGGAACTCAGTTAATACAGGCAAAGCTGGCGATACAAAATACGGTGGTGATAAATATAATAACCTCTTTGGCGGAAGAGATTTATCTGAACTTACATTGCAAGAAGTACTAGATATGCAAGCTGCTGACAAACTATTTGCCGTAGGCCGATACCAGTTTATCCCTGGCACGCTAAGTTCTGCAGTAAAGCATACGGCCGTTGATACAAGCGCATTGTTTAATGAAGAAACTCAAAACCAGTTAGCCGTAGATTACTTATTGCTTGGTGGCAAGCGA
>JAGQMZ010000052.1 GCA_020428405.1 Candidatus Saccharimonadota bacterium
CAAGATCAAACCCTGCCTCAATGCCAATAAATAGTTCAAGAAGAATGAGCAGAAGGCCGACGATTACCATGACCTGAGAAATCGAGTACAGTAGTGTAAGTAGCACCATAATTACTCTGTAGTATAGTACAATCAACCAATCTGGTCTAGAAACAACAGGAAGCGGGTATGGTGGTCGATACAAGAAACATTTTATAAATCAGGCATTGGAAGAGATACATTGAAGCATAAGTTGTAAATAGAAAGGAAGCGTCGCATAGTGGCCAATTGCACACGCTTGGAAAGCGTGACCGTTCTTCGGTTCGCGGGTTCGAATCCCGCCGCTTCCGCCAAACACCCTTGGTTGCTCCAAGACCCATCACCTACTATCAAATAGATTGATGCTACTTGCTTAATTATCCACATAATTGATGAGGATAACAAAATAGGCCTGTAAGCTAGAAAATCGCCTAAAAACGCTTAGAAGGAAAAGTCGTTGGTTCTAAGCTTTATATCACTATTGAGCTAGAACTTGTCTTTACTTCTGGAAATTCATACTTTATCAAAAATAAAAAATAATAGTTCTCACCCTTATGATTTTGATGACTTATTTCACAGTAATCGTCACACCCTTCAATATAAGTTGATATTTTTGAACTAAAGTTCTTACCAATAAATGATTTTATTGTAATTCCTGTTTTATCAGAAGGAACATTAAAGTTAACTACTTTATCAGATGATATGTCTGATGTTTTTGATTTATTTACAAACAACTTACTCATAGAGGAATTTATTAAATTAAGAGAAACATTTGTATGAGGATTCACTAACAATTTACTGTCAGAAAAATCAAACTTTTTACCATACAACATGTTAAGTTCTTTTTTACCTGGGACAGATAGATGTTTATAATCAGACTCTTCAACCTTTTGGAGCATGTCGTTCATCAGATCTTTTCCATTTTTAACAAATGATGTTGTTTTCCATGTCACAACATCAGTTTCTGTATGCAAAGTAAAATGCGTGTTCAGTTGCTGATTCGCAACATTGGTTTTTGGAATTGAAAAAATAAAATCTTTGTTATTGATTAGCTTCAATTGCAGAAAATTAAAATTGTTAATCTTTATTCTCAGTAGACATTTAGCATTTTTTTTACTCACATATTTATTTTACTTTATTAAGTGGATTTTTCTGTTACTTAAAGTGTTAGTTTCCTAAACGTTGTGTGCAATTAGTACAATTTTGGTAGTGGTCAACCATAAAGTCAAACGGCGTCTGGTTTTTGAGAGACGAGTGAGCTTTTTGGGTGTTGTACCAACTAATAAAGTCAGTCAGAGCGTAGCTCCTTTCTTCCCTTGAGCGAAACTTGATAGATTTGTGCCACATTATGATGGTTCGGATCATACGTTCAGCTTTCCCGTTGGTTTGTGGTCTTTTGACTCGAGTGTAGATGTGTTTGATGTGCTCTGCATCAAGTAGACACTCAAACGCATGACCTCGATCAAGTTTACCTTTGTATTCTCGACCATTGTCGGTCATGATAGCTTGAATAGGGACTGGTGAGATAGTCAGAACTTCATCAAGAAATGCAGCTGCAGATTCATCTGTCTTGTCTGGCATAACGGCAGCATATGCCCATCTTGAACAGTCATCTATGGCTACATACAGATACTCTTTACCATCTGCTGCTGTTTCACCCTTTAACCAAGGCATTTTCTTGGTGTCAATATGTACTAGTTCTCCCAGGTGTTCTCGGTTGTATAACATCCGTTTTCGCTCTACTTTCCGCCGTATCTTTGCTGACAGCTTCTCAATGTATTTTATCCCACTTGTGAAGCGATGTTTTTCCGGAGTTGATTTCTTATCCAAACACAACCAGTTTCCTTGCTCCTGATGGTCCTTGATCCACTTAGCAACAGTGTTGCGATGCACTTTATACTCTGAAGCTGCCTGTTCTTGAGACAACTCCTTTCTTAAGACTCGCTCAACCATCTCTCGACGACGAAGTGGTGTCAAACGAGCATTTTTGTGTTGGGTATAGGTATGAAGCATGTGTGCCTTTCTCCCCATATTCTATGGGATTTAGATGCACACAACGTTGGAAAATCTAACAATTAATCCCTAAAGCAATTACAACAACTGTATTTGAATCTTCATCAATTCTATTCACTAATTCAGTTTCAAATCGTTTTAGAAATTTGTCAGTATTATCTCCAGAAATCCCCAAAGGATAAACTGTATCATAAGTATCACTAGTACTCTTAATTGCTTGATTATCAGTGTAATTTTTTAAACGTGTGGCCCAGCCACTTTTGCTGTCCCAAGCTCCCCACGTAATACTATCTCCAAAAATAAGTATCCTGTTATTCATAAATTTAAACTTTCTTCTTTAATTCACTAATTAAATCAACATCATCTATTGTACATTGGTCAATTCCAACCGATTGTAAGTGAGTATAGAGTTCTAATTGTTTATTCATTTCAACTGCTCCAATATGATAGTGGGTCTTAAAGTTCTTTT
>JAGQMZ010000053.1 GCA_020428405.1 Candidatus Saccharimonadota bacterium
AAACTTTTTGATAACACTCTCAGGGAAACCATTGGTTACACTGATTGGTTTTTCTTTTGAAAATATTGCAGTGCCGCTATAGCCCTTCTTTTCGGCACTGTTCCAGTACTCGTAATAATCAGGTAAGTCTATATCAGTTTGGTCACGATTGGCTTTAGTTTCCTGGAGGCATAAAACATCTGGCTGATGTTTTTCTATAAAAGAATAAAAAGCCTCTTTTTTAATAACTGCACGTATGCCATTAACATTCCACGAATACAACCTCATCTATTAATAGTATAGCGGGCCTGTAAACTATCTGCTACAATTATTTTTTAGATGAGTGTCAAATACCAGCGTATATTGTTAAAACTGTCGGGTGAACAGTTAGCTGGTAAATTTGATTCCGGAATAGATCCGGAGCTAGCTGCCTGGCTTGCTAAAGAGGTCAAAAAGGTTCAAAACGCAGGTACGGAAGTAATTATTATGGTTGGTGGTGGCAATTTTGTACGTGGCGCTCAAACTGCTGGGCATGGCATAAAGCGAGTCACGGCTGATCATATGGGTATGCTTGCAACCATGGTTAATGCCTTAGCGCTTACCGATATTTTTGAAAACCAAAAAGTTAAAACACGCTGTCTTAGCAATATTTTTGCGGAACAAGTTGCGGAACCTTTTGTACACCGGCTTGCGAACAAACATCTCGAAAAAGGCCGAGTTGTGATTGTTGGTGGTGGAACTGGTCGACCATATATGACGACCGATACCGGCGCGGTTGTGCTAGCGCTTGAACTTGACTGCCAGGTTGTTCTAAAAGCGACAAAAGTTGACGGTGTGTATGATAAAGATCCAGCCAAACACCAAGATGCCAAAAAGCACGATGCTTTAAGTTTTCAGCACGCTGTAGAAAATGCTCACATCAAAGTTATGGATAAAGCTGCGCTTGGTCTTGCCATGGAACAGTCAATGCCAATTGTGGTTTTTGATGCCTTAAAAGAAAACAACATCCAAGATGTAATAGTTGGCAAACTTGTAGGCACGACTATTTCTTAATCGAGCACTTTACGCGAACAGCCGCCTATTCAGATCTTTAATAGCAGGCTTTTATACTAGTTTTCATATACCTAGGAGTATATTCTTATAATCTAAAGAGGAGATATCGACAGTGTAATGTATTTTGCTAATTCCTTATCTACTGGGTCATTATAATCTCCTGTATAGGCCAACCACCACCTGCCGCGATCTCTTTCAACTACCGCTGTATAAATTTGTGCATCTGGTTTTGAAGAATTATCAAATGCCACCTCGTAGTAAAAACTATTACCAGTGAGTGTGAAGTTTTGAATAGTATCGGTTTGCATGTTCTTTCTTTGTCCAGAATTTGGAAAAAAGAATTCACCAATTTGATAGCCTAATTTTTGTGCAGCAGCTTGTGCCGTAGTCTCGCTTGACGCAAAAAGCGAAGAATCTAATGCGCCTATAAGTATTAGTGAGTTTGTGTCTTTACCTAGCGACTTATTTTCTAGCATAGTACTACCAAATATCGGTTGTTGCTCGTTTGGTATCCAATTATCGTAGGTTTGAAAGCTTATATTTGCCTTCATGTCTTTGTAGGTCTGATTATTATTTACGGGTTTTTTATAAAAAGTAAAAAATAGCACCAACCCAGCTATGGAAATTACAGCAAGGCAAGTCGATATTATAATCGCTAGCTTCATTTTGTGTTGAGGTTTGTATGGTTGCGGTGGCATAGTTTGATTTTGTTCATTATTTGTACTATCTACTGGGCTTGGAGCTATTCCTGTCTTTGACTTATCTTCCATATATAAATAGTACTATAAAGAATTATAAAACTGTTCAGTAATATGTAGATAATTGGTGCGATAATCAATTAGCTAAACGGGTCAGTTTTAAATTCACCCGTTTAAATTTCGGTTGACTCACCGGGCTTTAGATATGTAAAACTTTTACCTGAGCGCTCTGAGAATTTTTGGAGCCATGTGTTAGTTATGGAATCTCCAATGTCTGATAATAATGCATTGTGGATTGGAAAAACTTGATTGCATTTACTATTTTCAATCAAAGGAATTGTTTGCCCTACTCTTAGCCAAGGTGCTGAAGCAGGCACGGCTAAAATATCAAATTGCTTGTTGCACTCGGTAAATGAATCGCCAGGGTAGTACAATTTTTGATTCACCAAAACGCCTATATTTTGGTTGAGTGGTGTTTTTGGGTCAATTTCAGCATGTTGTTCTCCAAAAAATTCCAAGACTGTGCCGTTCACATCAACGGTTTCTCCATTTTTTACAGTTTTAGTATTTTGGGGAAACTTATCAACCACTTCTTGAGTAGTAAATATTTTGGCATCGGG
Organism: Candidatus Saccharimonadota bacterium; assembly: GCA_020428405.1. Taxonomy (GTDB): domain Bacteria; phylum Patescibacteriota; class Saccharimonadia; order Saccharimonadales; family JAGQNJ01; genus JAGQMZ01. Next base: position 2,351 of record JAGQMZ010000053.1, read on the forward strand.
GTTTTGACTAATTATTTTTTGAAGTTTTTCAGAATCAAAATGGTCACCATGAACATGGGTTACGACTACTGCACTAATACCTCCTAAGTCAGTT
>JAGQMZ010000054.1 GCA_020428405.1 Candidatus Saccharimonadota bacterium
TTGAATCTAGGGCATAACCTTTAATCGAAAGAGCTTTATTAGCAAACTCGAACCCATTCATAGTTCACCCTTATTTTTATAGTTAGCTTTAAAAGATCGCAAAAATGCATCCGAAGCAATCTACATAATTCATACAAAGTTTTTAGTAAGGGGCTATCTTAAAATATCATAAAATCCAGATGAATCAATGGTGGCAGGTGCTGTCGCTACATGTTCAAGAGTGTGATCGAGCAAGCTTGAACCTAGCCGAGTTAAATCATCCTGTACCCGTAACGGAATGGCTTTTTCATGCTGACCTAAATATGTCAGTGCCTGACTTACAGACCATTCATTAGAACCAGTATCTCTGAACTCATGATCCAAACGAGTTAAAATGCGATCCTTCGTAGCTCTGGCAAACACAAGACGCGTCAATAATTGGTCAAGCAAAGAATGATTCAATGCTCTACTCTGTGCATCTGCGATTTGCTTCTCGACTAGTGAAAGGTGATTATATGCATCTGAGACTGAACCCGAAACAAAATCACTGATGTCCACATTATTTGTATGCAACCAACGGTCTCTAGTCACATTTCTGAAATCTGTCAGACCATTGGAGCAAACCAAAACAAAACGCCCCCAATTCAATCTGTATGAACTGTAACCGTTATTGCGGCCGTATAAAACCTTACATACTAAGCCTACTTGGGATTGTTGGCCAGGCACCGAAAAACTTTCAACGACCTCTCCATAAGGCGTGTGAGATATCTTTCCACTTGGTGATATCCCTTGCTTAATGAGTTCGTTAGATAGAATTGTGCGGAAGTGCATTTGATTCATCTCTATAAACCCGTTCGAGGTTACACCATAAATCCATCGCGTTCCTAAATTTTCGTAGTACCTCAAAACAGAGCCTGAGTGTGACAACGCATTAGAGAGTAGAGAGCAAAGGTCTGTATGGAGATGCCTATTCCAAATAGATTCAGTCTCAACTCGAGACCTATAAGGCCATAAGTTAGAACCTAATTGGTGGATTAATTTTGAGTCAATGCGCCCAAAAAAGTCCAATCCATTTATAGAGAGTATTATAATGTTGGGCTGAGTGGCCAAACGAACGGAAACTGAATGCAACATTGGAAAAGTTTTAACAGTAGACTCAAACTCTATTAATGAATTTAATGCCTGTTCAGCTGTTGTAGCAGTGTTACGTAACCTCATAAAAATCTCCATAAACCACACATAAGCTGGCTAAAATGCCAACAATAAATTTTCATGTTTGAAATTTAACGTGCGCGCTTAGTTAAGACTAAGCTCGAATTTAGGTTACGCGAAAATATGCTAGTCGCGTAAATTTTTAGAGGTGCTCATTGAGCAAATTAATAATAGCCCTAGAACAGAGGCTCGTCAATCCAAATAAAAAAATTAATTCTAAATACCCAAGTTGAAGAATAAGCTGTGGACTAGCATTACTTTGAAATAAACACTTCGACCGTTACTCGCATAACTATTCGGTGTACTCCATGAAACTATGACAAAATATCGCCTTGAGGAGAGTGAACCAAAACTGGGGCTGGCGTTATTTTGACACTGATAGGGGTTGTAATCCAGAAACCGAGAAAACTCTAACTTTATGTATTTATTTAACTTTTTTAATTTAAGCGTAATCAGAGATTGAACCGCTAAAACCTTGAAGAGGGCAACTAATGGAAACCGTTTGCGTCACATTGTCTAGGTGATGGGCAATGTGACTATTTTTGGGTAAATTTAAACAAACGGCAGAAAAGTAGCGTAGGATTTTAGCGATAAATTATGCCATTTTGGGCTTTTCCTTTTTCAACCCATGCTTTTTAAGCCAGTGATGTAAATTGGCCTCCGTTGTGTGATAACGCTTTGCAATAAACTTTTGAGTTGCCCCATTCGCCAGCAAACTTTCAATTTCTGGTCTAAAAACATCTAATTTGCTTTTACCAACACCTTTAGGGCGACCTAAGGTCATCCCTTGTGCCTTTTTGAACCTTAATGCCTCCATCGTTCTTTTAGAAATTAAATCACGCTCACTCTCAGTCGCCATCGAGAACACTAAGGCAATAATTTTACTCTGAATACTATCGTCTAGTTGCCAATTCCCTTTCACGGAATACACCCGAATATGTTTTTGTGTGGCTAAAGCCAGTATTTCCATACACTCCAACATAGGGTGAATTAAACAAACGACAGAAAAGTAGCGTAGGATTTTATGCAAAGCCAACTGCAACAAGGCTTGGCCTCGGTTTTCGACTTCCTATTTTTATATCACATCCAAGATGGCACTTTTTACGCGAACGTGGTAACTACCCCTTTAATGTAAAGGGGCGTTGGCAAATGTGAGGCTATTGAGAATATTTACCACACCTTAATTTAATACTTAATTCGCCATACAGGACTATCGGCGGGACGCA
>JAGQMZ010000055.1 GCA_020428405.1 Candidatus Saccharimonadota bacterium
AACACGTACAGTTATTTGCTGATACTTGGCAACAAAATGAAAGACACGTCCAAACGTTAAATAAATTTTGCAAAGTGTATATTCAAAACTTTCCAGGTGCAAAGGAGCTGCGCGAACAACTTATGAACTCCAAAACCACTGACGAATTACTCGAAATTTTAAGACAAGCTTAATACCAAATTTTAATTTCTTTAGAACTATAAGAATAAAATAATCGTTGTCTAAAAGTCTGCCGTGTGTCATTATTAAGCATAACAACTTTACAGGAGTGTTTCGTGCAATGCGAGTAGGCGCGGGTAAAAATAGAAACTTTTTGATGCTATCGCCGATTATTGGTTTGCTGGTAATTTTCGTAGGTACCAGTAAAGTTAACGCATTTACGGGCGATGGTAACGGAACATCTGATAACCCCTATAAAATATCAAGTTGTGAGCAACTGCAGGAAATATCTGATGAACTAAGTGCTCACTATGCACTAGTTGAAAACATCGATTGTTCGGGTACTACCGCCTGGAACGCAAGTGCTGGTTTCGAACCCATAGGAACAAGCACTAGTCTTACATTCTCAGGTGTTTTAGACGGCAGAAATCGTACAATTGACAGTCTATTTATAAACAGGTCTGGAAACAATATTGGAATGTTTGCCTTTCTTAGCGGTACCGTAAAAAATTTATCGATGACAAATGTTGATATAACATCAAGCTCCGGCACTAATCACGGAAGCTTAGTTGCTGAGGCTATCGGAGCTACTATAGAGCATGTTTCGGTTCAAGGAGATTTCAATGGAAATCAGCGCGTGGGGGGTTTTGTGGGCTTTGTGCGAGATGGCTCAATCGAAGATCCAGCAGGGTTAGCAACTTCGGTAGTTGGAAGCCCGAATACGGGTTTAAGACTTCAATAATATTACCTTGTATATTATATGATTGCATCCTCAAATAGAAAATTAATCGTTAAGTTTCGTAATTTAAAATATATTAGTATTACTGTGTTGGTTTTTGTTGTTGGTTTGGGGGCGGGCTATTTAATTGCTTCAAATCAGGATGATAATGATTCAAATCATCAAGTAAGCGAAGAATGCCAAAATGAGAATAACAATGCTAAAATATCTAAATCAGAAGATGAACAACTTGAAGAAAATTATATTCAATCCAAAAGTCGGATCAATAGAGATCTAGAAGGTGGTGAGCTAACGCAAGAACAAGCCGATATGATTTTAGCTAAGCTTAACGAAGTTTACGAATACAAAAAAAGCCAGATCAATACACAATCTGATAAAGTACAAGATGAGCTTCAAAACAAGCAAAGGGAATGGAAAGAATGGTTAGACCAAAACGATGTATCATCACGTTATTTTAAAGGAGTAATATAAATGAAGAAAATAATTAACAAAACAAAAGCGAAACTGAAGAATAAAAAAATACTTAACGTGTTAATAGTTAGCGTGTTAAGTATTTTGTTAATTGGTGGCTGGCTCTATTTTAATAAAACAGATACACCTCAAGAAGAGCAGCTAATAACCTACTCTACAGATCAGCCAGATGAGTCCAAAGCAAATGCTGATAACTACAATTGGAACGGGGCACCGGATGAACCAAAGAAGATTCGCATTAGTAAAATTGGTGTTGATGCATATGTGCAAAAAAGTGGTGTCGATCAAGACAATCGGGTGGCTGTGCCGAATAACGTTCACCTAACTAGCTGGTTTGCAGATAGTCAAAAACCTGGGCAAAATGGCTTGTCAATAATATCTGGGCATGTGTCTGGGCGCACCACACACAGACGGTGTGTTTAAGCAATTAAAAGACCTATCAGCTGGCGATGAGTTTGAGATAGAGCTCGGCGACGGTAGCGTTAAATATTACAAAGTAATAGACACAAAACAAGTGTCAGAAGCCGAATCAGCTAGCGTTTTGTTCTCTCAAAGCCCGAATGTAAAAAACCAAGTAAATCTTATAACTTGTGGCGGAAATTTTGACAGTAATTCAGACCAATATGAAGACCGCATAATAGTTAGTGGTGCATTACAATAACTTTTATGCTTCAGCTATTATAATACGCATTAAATTAAAAAGTTAGTAAGAGAGTTACTAGCAATACAAAAACGATCACTTAAAAGCGGAGTTAAAGCGGATTTAAATCCGCTTTTGGCCTAAATAACAGATACAAAACCTATACCACCACTCCGCCACCTGATCGCTACCCAGTATAGAGATGCCGTATAAGTTGATAATTTCTGTAAAAGTTATATAATATATATTACTATGAGAGAAGCTGAGAATAAAGGACCCTTGTCTTTATACAATGAGGTTCTGGCGCCTGCACACAACACATCGGTTAAGCTTGTTGATCAGCTAAGTCACGGAACGTATCCGGATACGGATATGTATCAACGCGTAAG
>JAGQMZ010000056.1 GCA_020428405.1 Candidatus Saccharimonadota bacterium
ATAATGATTTAGGTTCATATCCACTATCTGATGGTAATGGGGGAATACTTGGCTGTGGAGTTGATGCAGCAGAACTTTGTGCTGGTGGAACTATATGGCAAAACACTACTAACTCAACAACGTATATGGTCCAGATGCCTGAAGATCCAAGTGGAGGAAAATATTACTATATTTCTGATGGAAGTTACTATCAGATTTATGCCAACCTAGAGAATGATCAAGATAGAGATGTTCCTAAAGATGTTGATGATAACCCGTTGAGCTATGATAACCCTGAGGCCGAATCAGGAAATGATGCTTGTACGATTGGCGATTGTAATTACGGAAAAAGCAGTACAAATATTGATTTGGGAACTACATTCTAGTTTTTAAGGAACACTATGAAAAAAAACACTTTGAAGATAAACACTGGTTTTACTTTGATAGAGCTATTAGTTGTTATAGCCATTATTGGTGTTTTGACAGCTGTACTCCTTGTTAACTTAGTTGGGATTCGTGAAAGAGGAGCAGACACTAAGAAAAAAGCAGACCTCAATCAACTTAAGAATGCTTTGAGATTGTATTACAACGATTATCAGGCTTATCCAAGTGCCTCAGGTGGAATTTTAATGGGTTGTACAGACGGAACGAGTATTTGTGCACAAACAGGAGGAAGTTCCCTAACCAATGCTTCTGGGACAGTGTACATGAAGGAAGTTCCAGAATATGTTGAATATTCTGTTGGGGCAGGTAGTGAAACTTTTTATGTTGGAGTTACTTTGAGTAATCCATCTGATCCAGAAGCAGCTGCGAGTGGTTCAAAATGTGGAGTAGGAGTTCCTACAGAAGGTGTTTTCTACGTTTGTACGGACTAGGTTATTTTGTATAAACAGAAACTTTATTATTGGTGATTATCGCAACCAGTGTTTGAACATTCTCCAAGAATATTGATGACTCCAGGAACGTTATTTGTTGAGAGAGTGTAACTTTTCTCTTACAATTTGACATAAAGACATATTTATGTCAAAATAACCGGCAATATGCAACTCACAAGAACTACTATCCGCTTACAAAAACCATTACAAATTGCTGCTAAAAAGAAAGCAGAAGAGTTAGACATTTCTTTTCAAACATTATTGACTCGAGCACTTGAAGCGTATCTGTCTGATGTAAGCAAAAGGAAAGCTACAGAGATTATCTTTAAAGGTAAGAACATAGGGGTAAACTTAGACAACCTTACTAGAGAAGATATATATGCTGATTGACACAAACATTCTAGTATACTCACTAAATTATGGTTCATCAAAGAGTGATGTAGCACGAGAGTTCATTAAAAACATTGTGAGAAACTCTAATACAGTCACAGTTATTGCACATCAAAATGTTTTCGAGTTTTTAAGAGTTGTTACTCATAAAAAATATCCAAACAGATTTTCAATAGCACAAGCTATTAGTGCATTAGAACCAATTAAAGATACCATTAAAATAATTTATCCAACAAAAGAAACACAAGATCTTGCTTTGGCGTTGATTCAAAAATACTCGGTCTCTGGAAGTGAAGTGTTCGACGCATACTTAGTTGCAACTGCAATAAGTAATGGTTGTTATGAGGTAGCAACAGACAACGAAAAACATCTTGGTAAATATCAAGAAATACAAGTTGTTAATCCGTTTAAATGAGTTTTAGCAAGTGGTTTTTTGGATAATTAAGCAATATTAAGTTTAGATTTATAGAACTAGTTCACTATCCACCAGTTGAATGAAACATCTGCTGACGCTGGAGAGTCAAATCCAACTACAAATTCGCCTTCATTTTCTGGAGTGTTTGGATCGTCTTGTGCTTGAGATTTAACAAAGAGAACTTTATTATCTGTGCTGCCAACTGCAGTGACATAAACTAAGCTGTCGTTTGTAACGATTCCAGATTTAATGGTAACTTTGTCTGAACCAGCTTTGATTGTAGCTTTACCAGAGGTTTTGTTAGTTGAAAGTTCGTTTGTATCGCTAGATCCCAAGTTTTGGCTTTCAATTCCTAATCCACCAGAAACATCGACTTTACCTGCAAATGCTGCATTTCCTTCTGCTGAGAAGGTGGCAACTGGGGTTCCAACTTCGTTGATGATTTCAAATCTAGACTTCTTGACCTCATTCGTTTGAGTATCTACACCAGCAACTTGAACCTGGAGTGGGTTACCAAACTCTGTAGGTTTGAGCATATCTGTGAGTAGGGTGCCTGCAATTTTTGCATTACCTGTAACATCAAGATCTCCATTGACAGTGACTTTACCTGAGTCATCGATAGTGACAATACCTGCGAGTAGTTCGATAGAACCTTGACCCTCTGGCTGGATTTTAAGAATTTGGTTTGCAGGGTCT
>JAGQMZ010000057.1 GCA_020428405.1 Candidatus Saccharimonadota bacterium
CCTGAGGAAGGAACTGAAGAGGGTTTTATTGTTCCGTCTGTGTTATGGGAGACAGATAGATATTCATTGAGGATATCTCCCCATGTGCCTGAGTCTTGGCCTAGTATTGGAAGTCTAGGCATAACCCCTACCTTTAAATTAGATTACAAATACTATAACACCTGAATAGCTATATATTACCATGATGGTTATGGTTGAAAAACCCGTTTTGCCAAGATTTCCACATTAGGCTGCACCGCTTGAATAAGTTTATATTTATCAATTCTAGGACGTTCAAGGTCACTCATATAGGCTCCTACTCCCAATTCTTCACCAATATCTCTAGCTAAGCTCCTAATATAGGTTCCGCTAGATACATCAGCCGTAAACCTAATATGCGGGTAATCATAGTCTGTATTTTTTATACTATGAATAGTAACTTTTCTTGATTTTAGATCTACTTTTTTACCTAAACGAGCCTGCGAATAGGCCCTCTTGCCATCAACTTTTATGGCGCTAAACTGCGGCGGAATTTGCTCGATTTCACCAACAAACTTGTTTAAAGCCTCATTAACCTGTTCTTTAGTAGGCTGAGCAGATGAAACTGGTGTTTTCTCGCCCTCTGAATCATCCGTTGTGCTGGTTTGGCCAAGCGTAACCTCTACATCGTAGGTTTTATTTAGTTTTAAAAATTCTGGCGCGCGTTTGCAGTATGACCCGACCAAAATTATTAAAAGCCCGGTGGCCTGAGGATCCAAAGTACCTGCATGACCCACCTTTAGCTTCTTTAAACTTGTTTCTTTTCTTAAAACACCCCTGACTTTTGCCACAACATCATGACTAGTCCAACCCTTTGGCTTATTAATTAGCAGAATTCCGTCCATAACTTACACTATACCAATTATTAAGATATCTACTGGTTTGGCGGAGTATATGTTGGCGGCATCATTGGTGGCGGTACTGGAGGTGGTGAATTGGGTGAGTTATTATTGTCTTGATTGGATTGAGGTTGTTCAATTTGCTGGTTGTCACTAATTGGAGGCATGCCTGTATCCGCAGGATTAGGCGCCTGACCAATAGTAGGATTATTAATATTTTGAAGGCTGTCATTTGCCGCATCCTCTATGGCTTTTCTGGCATCCTCTATACCAGCTGCTGGAACATCTACAGCATCTGCAGGCTGCAGAGGGTTATCATTTGCTTCTTTAAGGTTGCTGTTTTGTAAGTGCGGGCTGTTAACTTCTTGCTCAATGGAACTTAGGGTCTGTGAAGAAGGATGCAATGTTGGTGACTTTTTACCAACCGGATCACGGTTAATCTCTGTGCTTTTGTGTTCCAGAGTTTGGCCAAAACTATTGCCACCAAGAGTGTTAACGCTTGGGGTCATATCTTTATCTTGCGTACTACCCGTAAGTGTGCCACCCATTGTAGGTGGATCTAACGCCAATCGACTTGGTTTGGTTTCTTTTGGTTTCTCTGGCTGATCCTGTAAACCTACTTTTAGATTACCTTCATCATCTATATGAATTGCATCGTCATCTTCTGCTTGTTCAATAGGTTTTGGCAATTCTTCGTCTTTTTCTTTTGGTTTTTCTGACTTTTCGGATTGTTTAGGATGGTCTATGTCAAGTTCCCCGTTACCCTTTGGTTTTGATTCTTTATTAGAAGGCGATGCTGCTGAATTTTGTTCGGGCTCTTGTAACTTTGTAGCTACCAGTTGCTGGTTTGCGCCCGCTGCCATAAGCTTGGCGCTTAAACTCATTGTTAGTGATGAAGTTTTGTTATTGCTAAATCTTGCTGTTTCAGCCACTATTCCTGTAAGAAACGCCGTGGCCATTTGCTCGTCTAGTGAATTTGGCTGTAATTCATCTACTAAACTTGTCGCCATTTCAGATAAACTACTGGCTTTTGAGTCGTGCCAGTTTAAAGCACCTAAATCTGCAGCTTTAGTTGTGTTTACAGAGATGATAGTTGCGTCATGTAAAATTCTGCCATGCGCCATAATGGCTTGGTCTAGTTCCTCTCTTGAATGCACACCAAGGGCAATCACAACATCTACGTTAAAATCGCCCTGGCTAAAGTCTAGGTCAGACTCGCTTAAACTAGTTTTGTAAGGCGTTATGTAGATTTTTACTACTTTATCTTCAACCTTATAGCGCAGTTTATCGGCTTTGCTTTTATCTAGCGCGATAATAAAATCGCGCAGAGAATTTGTATCTTTTTCTAGAGTTGCCTCTGGCTTTAAAAACTCAATTGTTGAAGGAACTTCACCGCTAAAAACGGCTGTTCCATGCTTGCCCTGCTTGTTTAAAAACAAAGTTAAACCAATACAGGCTGCTAAATGATCAACTGTTGGGTTTTTCTTTAC
>JAGQMZ010000058.1 GCA_020428405.1 Candidatus Saccharimonadota bacterium
TTGCGTGACCAGCCAAAAGCATTATTGCTACGAGTAATACAGTCAGAAACGTAAAAGAAAATATATAACCACTTTTCAAGATTAGGTGATCAAAATAGTTGTTGTCTAGAAAAATGATTGTCGTAAGACCAAAAGCAAAAACGAGAGAGATGAGCTTCTCCTTATCTAGGTTTAGGCGTGCGGTCAGTTTTTTAATCATTTTCATAACAAAACTATACTTTATGCTGAGATGCGCGCAACTACTCATTCAGCAGCCCTTACATACTCAATTCTGGTCTTATTTCCGTCTAAAACCTTGTCATCAAGCGAGACAAGGGGTGGCTTGCCACGAGCAGAATACTCGAGCGTTTTAAAGAGATAACCAAGAAACGAACCTGTGTACCGATAACAACGAATGCACGACTTTATTTTGTCTGGCACTTCATCCTCGTAACCTTTCCAACGGTACATTTGCGGATACCTATCAATCCAGTCATCTGTAACAAAAGTAACCCATCTANCCAATTCTTCTTGGGCACATACATTCCCACGCTGACCAATACGCACTAAACGGATAATCATGCGATCTTGGATCTGCTTGTCTGACTCAGAAGCAGGGGCGAAGAATGTGTATAGCTTATCCCTGTACCTAATTAGGACAGCGTCTACCTCTGACTGTCTTTCGTACAGTCTCGCTTGCTTATAACGGTATCTCGTCCAACGTTTGGCGTATGCCCGACCGAGTGATCTAGTTACTATGTCCCAGTCGATTTGATCATTTTCCGTGCGGTAGTTGTTGCGTACGAATTGATAAACTGAAGGAGCGTTAAAGTAAATCCAAGAGCTACTAAACGATTCTGGCTGTTTTTGTTCGATCACCTGATTAAGATAGTTAACTGCATCAATCAGGCGATCGAACTTAGCCATGAAGTTTAATATCTATTTTCTGTTCCACAGTTTCTGAATTAGGTCGTGGTGTCTTTTGAAGAACCAGTTTGGTATTGGAAAGCCAGAAGAAACTTGGCAGTTGTATTCAGCTACTAGTCTCAATACCTGTCTTTCATCAAGCTCATTATTCTTAGGGAGCTGATTTAAGTCCATTTCAACTCTGTGAATCGCACTTATTAATTGATTTAACTTTAAACCCCAACCTAACAAGTCGATTGTCAGAATTAAAGGTAGTAAAGAAGTGATAATTAATGCAATATTTAGGGAAATGTTTCTGGGAACAAACTCAGTCGTAAGTAAAGTAAGTACGATCAAAACAAAAATGAGTGAGAAAACAAAACCAAACCAAACATAGTTTCTTAGGTAGCAATAAAGGTGTCGAGTCCAAAATGCAGATTCTTCAGTCATCTCAAGAAGACGTAGAGAACTTGGTGGTTGCTTGGTAGCAAAGTAGTTTGGATCAATCTCTTTAGCATCAAACTGCGCTAGAATTTTCGGTCCTGCAAGCCTGCGCCATTCGCTAAATTGGACTGGGTTGATTGGCCATCCTAAGGCATTAGATAGCACTGCCTGTCTCCTCATTGTTTCAGCGTTATCGTAGATAAGTGCATATCTGATTTTCAAGTAGTACGAGACAGCAAGTAATGCAAATCCCAATAAGGCAAAGAAAATACTCCATGACTTATTAATATCAAACAGACTTACTCCGACGGCTAAAAGCCCAGCCAGTATTTCTATAACTAGAGCGACATACCAAAGTGCGACCGCCTTATCAAAGAGTAGTGCTGATAGTCCACTCAATTCTTCCGAGTCTCTGGTTGTATTTGTATTAGGCATAAATTAATAATAAGCAGGAAATAAGTCGTTATAAACTACATTCCACCAGTAAAAAGCGTCCTTTATACGGTCCTCTGACTCTGCAGTCCGAGCGTTCTTTGATCTTCGTACAGCATCTCTGAGTTCAGCAAGAGACTTGTTTCTGTCGTCCATATTTTTACAAGGTTGGATGACTCCTGATATACCCATAGGGTCACTTATACTAGGTAAATTTGTAGAAAGTAGTCTGTTAAATATACTTGCAATATCAATAGAATAAACAATGCTCTTCTCGTTTTCTGCATATATGCCAACATAGGTTTCAAGATAAAAAGAGGAGATTGGAACATTTTGGTAATATCTCCAAGCTTTTATGAAACGAATAAGTGGCTTCACTTTATTATTGAGTTTGCCGTCAATAACATCTATGTTTAGCTTACTAAATTCAGGACTTGATAGCATCCATCAACCATAACCATTAGGAAT
>JAGQMZ010000059.1 GCA_020428405.1 Candidatus Saccharimonadota bacterium
CTGGTGATAAAGTTGCTCTTCGTTTTTACGAAGACGAGATAGTAGAAACAAAGTTCTACTGGTTAAACGACACCTCAACCAAAGCGCGCGTATCAGCAGGTGTTATGCTAACACCTAACTGGGAAGATTCAGAGCTAACGAGGAATGAAAACTATAAATTAGGGATAGATTTTTTCCTAACGCATGACTCTAAATCATTACTTCTAGTTGTCAGTAATATGGGCAACCTGAGGATTCTAGAGCTAAACAACAAACTTTCTCATACTCAATACGAAATCTTGGCTAATCTTAAATCTGCATTACAGCTAGAAACTAAGGAACAGTCACATAAAATCTTGTGGGATTCGCTTGCTCTAAGTGAAGTAAATAAGAAATTCTACGCAGGAGTTGCAGAGCAATTCAACATACTCCTCAATCACCTTATCTCTTCCGGTAAAGATAAGGAGGATGCAAAACTTTTTGCAAGTCGTTTATTAGGTAGACTGCTATTTGTGTGGTTCTTACGAAGAAAAAGGATTATTAATGAAGATTTAGGCTATTTTGAAATCGATAGCGAAGATTCAACAAAATACTATGATTCTAAACTTAAAAAACTATTTTTTGAAACTTTAAATCAACCAATAGATAAGCGGCAGTCCTTTGATGGCAATACTCCTTATTTAAATGGTGGACTATTTGAAGCTCATCAAAACGATTGGTTTAACGAGATAGTTGATTTTCCTTCAGGTTATTTTAACGGACTATACAATCATCTAGAAAAGTATAATTTCACTACCGATGAATCAAGTCCCGAGTATGAGCAAGTCGCGATTGACCCAGAAATGCTCGGTCGAGTATTTGAAAGCTTGCTAGCTACACAGTTAACTGAAACAGGGGATCAAGCCCGCAAGGCAAAAGGTGCATTCTATACTCCAAGAGAAATCGTGAGTTATATGTGTAAAGAGTCACTCCGTGAATATCTGTATTCTAAACTAGAAAATGAAACATGGAATGAAGGTATTGATAAATTACTGGATACTACTGACAGCGAATGGGAGCTAAGTCATAGTAATTCTAAGAGGAATTTATGGGGTGAAGCGAATTTAAATGTTGTGCCAGCAAAAGTAATCAGTGCGCTTGATGAATTAACGATACTTGACCCTGCTTGTGGTTCTGGTGCCTTCCCGATGGGAATGCTACAGCTAATCTTACGAACTTATGAGCGGCTCGAGTCCAGGTTTGATCCATATAATACGAAACTTCAGATCATACAGAATAATATTTATGGTGTTGATATTGAGCCGATGGCAGTAGAAATATCCAGGCTTAGAGCATGGCTATCACTGATAGTCGATAAAGATAAATCTATAGAACCTTTGCCAAACCTAGATTTTAAATTTATTGCAGCAAACACACTAATAAAGCCTGATCGGAGCTTTGGGCTAGATGAGTCTAAACAGGCTAATGCTCGCGCAAAGATGCAGACAATCATTAGAAAGTACTTTGAAGAGACCGACAAAGAAGAAAAAGTTTCACTGAAGGAGCAGTTCATTAAAGAAGAGTCTAAAATAGCTCAAGTAAGTATGTTCGGAGAGTCTAAGGCTCAAAAACAAGCTCAGTCATATAAACCATTTGATAATCAGAATGTAGCTGAATTTTTTGATGAAAAACTGATGTTTGGAATGAGCAAAACTAACCCATTTGACATAGTCATAGGAAACCCACCCTATATTCAACTGCAAAAGAACGGCGGATATCTAGCAAATCTTTATAACGACGAAGACTATGTTACTTACACAAGAACTGGTGATATCTATAGTTTATTTTATGAAAGAGGATTAGAGTTAACCAAAAAAAATTCAGGTTTATTATGTTTCATAACTAGCAATAAATGGATGAGAGCCGCATATGGAGAAAAAACAAGAATATATCTTGCGAAAAAGGATCCCTTAAAACTAATTGATTTTGGTGGCTTTAAGGTTTTTGAGAGTGCTACAGTAGATACAAACATTTTATTGATACGGAATAAAGCAAACTTAAAAACTACTAGTGCCTGTAGTTTTAAAAATGATTTCAAAATAGGCGATTCAATAGAGGGTTATTTTAAAAGTAATATTATCAATTTAAATGGACTTGGAAGTGG
>JAGQMZ010000005.1 GCA_020428405.1 Candidatus Saccharimonadota bacterium
TATGGGCTTCCAGCGTAATGTTTGGCAGATTTAGAATCAGCGGCAAAAACTAGAGCCACTCTTTCTTCTTCTACTGGTAAGCCGTCTGGGTGAATATTTGTTTTATCATGTGTTTTGTTAACTTCATAAATTGCAAACTCACCGTGGCCAGCCTTGATGTTGGCATGGATTTTATCAAGTAAGCTTGGTAGTAAGCTTAAGCGATAGTACTGCAAATCGGGGCTTAGAGCATTATTTAACTGATATGCTAACTTTTTATCTTGACCAACTTGTTCAAACAGTTTGCCATGGACAAAACTGTAAGTTAGAACCTCATTAGCGCCTGCTGCTGAAAGAACCTCACGAATTGTCTGTTTGGTTTTTATTAGTTTATTGCTACTAGCAGGGTCAAGACCGCGTTTTGGTAGTTCGATTGGCAACTTATCATAACCATGCAAACGCCCAACTTCTTCAACTATGTCCTCTTGAATTTCAATATCAGTACGCCAAAACGGTGCTTTTATTCTTAATTCTTCGCCTGTGGATTCTACCGTGAACTCGACGTTTCTAAGAATGGTTGAAATATCTTTGCTATTCAAATCAGACCCAAGGCGCTCATTGATAAACTCTTTGGTAATTTTAATTGATTGATTGTGGTTTTTTGGTTTAGTTTCATCAGAAAGCTTACTTGCCGCTTGGCCATTAGCAAGCTTCTTAACCCAAGCTACTGCATAAGCCATGATTAGTTTATTTTGCAGAGGGCTTTGGCCTTTATTAAAACGAGTGACTGCTTCTGTAAATACACCGTGCTCCATAGCAGTTCGCCTAATAGAGTACATGTCAAAATTTGCACATTCTAGAATGATGTTTTGAGTATTGTCATCTACTTCTGTTTCTGCGCCACCCATTACTCCACCAAGGCCAATTAGCTTGCCTTTGCTGGCTATGCAAATTGCATCTTGTCTTGGTTCTACTGTTTTACCATCAAGCAACAGTAACTTCTCGCCTTTCTTAGGCTTCCTGACCACAATATTGGCAGTTTTAGTGTTATCTAATGCCAGCAGTTTGTCATAGTCATAGGCATGCATAGGTTGAGCAGTTAGCATCATGACAAAGTTAGTTATATCAACAATATTATTGATTGGCTTTACGCCCACGCGGCGCAAAAAGCTCTGAATCATTATTGGTGACTTCATAATCTGAATATCGCTCATGGCAATTGCTGTAAATCTTGGCACTAGCTCTGGCAATTTATTATCAACGATAACTTCTAGTTTTTTATCACTAGTTTGTTTAAAAGCATCTAAAGCCTCTCTATACCACTCAGGTGACTTAAACTCAATACCCTGAATACCGGCAATCTCGCGCGCCACACCAAGTTGGCCAAAGCAATCTGGCCGATGGGTGAACATCTTGTTCTCTACATCAATTATGTAATCGTCAAGTTTGTAAACTTCTAATATTGGTGTGCCGTTTTCACAAGGTTTATCAAGTATCAAAATGCCATCGTGGCTATCATTTATGTCTAGCTCTTTACCACTTGCAATCATTCCGTTGCTCATTACTCCGCGGAGCTCCCTTACTTCTAGGGTAAACTTTTCACCGTCAAAAGTGCTTGGCACAATTGCGCCTGGCGGAATCCATGCTATCGTAATGCCTTTACGTACATTTGGTGCGCCACAAACTACCTGTACCAAGCCGTCTTCATCGCGCTTAACATTCTTTACCTTGTTGCCGTCATCAATTTTACAAACACTTAGCTTGTCTGCATTTGGGTGCTTATCGCAACCTACAACTTTAGCAGTTACGATTCCCTCGTAGCGTTCGCCAATATTTATAACCTCGTCAACTTCACCTAGTTGAGCACCAATTTTAGTAACTAGCTCATCAATACCGAGCTTTAAATCAGTAAATTCTTGAATCCAATTCAAACTAATTTTCATTTCAGCATCTCCCCAACCTTAGTTAGCAGCTTTTCTCTGTTTGCACCAGTAAAGTTATGATCGGATTCTATTGACTGAAACGAAATATTATCGCTATTTCGCAAGTCTTTATAAGCTGTCTCGCCAATAACTTCATCTTTTTTTGTTTGCACAATATCAATCATGTGATTTTTTGATAGTTTTAAAATTTCTTCCTGTGGATCAATATTTCTGATCTCGCTAAAAAATCCAATAGGTATGTGTGTTTTTGTCCCGTCTTTTCTATGAATAATCAATTCTTTATCATTTTTTATTACTCCTGGATATTCTTCAAAGTACTTCTCCATTTTGCTACCAAATAACTCAGCAGGTGCAAGGAATATTATTTTACCATTTGCAGCACTTACTTCTGCAGACGCAGTTATTGTACAGCCCATTGAATGTGCAATTATATGTATCTTAATATTTGGATTATTTTTAGAAACTTTATCAATGATTTTATTCAATTGCTCAATCTGGTCTTTATAACTACTTACATAGACCTCATTATTTTTAACTTCGTATAAATCAAACAATACAGAGCCCCATTCAGGTGGTAAATACTTTTTTATATCTGTAAACATACCCCTGGAATCCCAACGAACTCCAAAACCGTGCACAAATATAACTATGTCTGATACGCCAGTTGGTATATTTTTCTTTACTACAGCGTCACCCATCAGAAGTTACTCGTTTCGAAAATTTGTTCTTCTTTAGTGTAGTCTGTAAAGCGTAGCCATGTTGGGGTTATCATAAAATAAGTTTGACCTTCTTGGTTTGCATAGTTACCACTTTCTGGAACCTGCCTAATGTGCTCACTAACCAATGCCGGTTTGTCTTGCCCTGAAATTTCTTTGGCGACTCCTTCTATCTGAGCTGTTTTCGGGCCCTTAACTCCCACAACTATAGCGACTTTTGAGTTGTGCAAAATGTTCTGGTATTTTCTTGTTTTTTTATTTGTTCCAAAAACAAGCTTACCGTCCTGAACAGAAAACCCAACTGTCGCGGCCTGCGGTTGGTTATCTAGCCCGATCGATGCAACAACGCATTCTTCATACTCATTCAAAAATTTCTTAACGTTTTCTATGTTCATTTGAGCTGCCTCAATCTAGCCGCCACGGCGTAAGGTAAAAGATAGTTATCCATACCACTCTTTTTATGAGCCATCGTTTTTTGTAATAACTGACTTTTAAATTGTTCTATTTCAGCTTTTTGGGCTTTATTTAGCTGTGATACCTCTCCTGCATATGCAATAATTTCTCCCGCGCGTGCAGATGCCTGATCGGCTAGGTCAAATTGTTTTTTTTCTATAGCCGAGTCATAGCGTGAAACCTCTGCGTAAATTGAGCCCATAATTGTAAATATGTCGGCATCCTCTAACACGGCAGTGTGGTAATTACTCATGGACAACCTCGTCAATAATATTTTTTATTTTAGAACGTAACTTGCCTGATTTAATTGTCATACCTGAATTATCTTGTTTCGGTTTTATGTTTATCATGGATTCAAACATAACAAAGTCGTTCGTCCCATACTTTGCTGGAATTAGGTTAATACCCCATAAATCCGACTGTTTAGAACCCCTCTCTAGGAGCTTTTGCTCACCTTCAAAGTGCATTGGCATATCAATAATGACAATTTTATTTGCAACATCTACATCAGCCTTAACAATATTGCCATCCATTTTTTGTGCCATTTGTCCTAGTTCTTTGATTGATACTTTCTTTACTATTTTCATTTAAATTGCCTTAAAAAACTTAACTTGCCAGATTCAAAATGCCGTACATCTTCTATGCCATGTTTAAGCATTACTAGCCTATCTATGCCAAATCCCCAAGCAAAACCGGTATATTTTTTGGGGTCTATTCCACCCTCCTTAAGAACATTTGGGTGAATCATACCGCAACCTAAAATCTCCATCCAGTCGCGTCCAGGACGTTTTATAGAGTATTCAAAACTTGGCTCAGTAAACGGAAAGTAAAAGGGTTGGGTTCTAACTTCTAGCTTCTCTTGAAAATATTCTTCTAAAAACGTCTTAAGTGTGGCAATTAAGTTTCCCGCGGTTACGCCATCGTCAACGTATATGCCCTCTAACTGGTAAAAGGTGTGCTCATGTGTTGCATCTAGGTCTTCGTTCCTGAAAACTCGGCCTGGAATAACCATTTGAATGGGTGGTTTGCGTGATCGCAACACGCGGTTTTGCATAGTGCTGGTATGCGCCGGTGCAATTAAACCCTCTGTGGTAATAAAAGTGTCATAATCATCGCGAGCCGGGTGGCCCTCAGCAAAGTTAAGCGCCCCAAACATATGGTAATCGTCATCGAGCTGGCGAGACTCTACAGCCTCAAAACCCATGCGCTCGAATATTCCTAAAATATCTTGTAGCTCTTTCATAAGTGGATGGATTGAGCCTTCATCTGCAGTAAGTAGCCTTGGTTTTTTATCTTCTTTGGTGTTTACATCAAAAGGGGCTGTTACATCAATTGTGTCTAACTCTTCTACCTTTTCTTGCTCGGCCTTAACTTTCTTTTCAAAATACGATTTTAGCTGGTTTAGTTCTTTACCAAACGCGGCGCGTTCTTTAGGCTCTAGCTTTGGAATCTCGGCTACTAGAGCCTTAAACTCTGCCGAGCGCAAAATAGTAGATTTGTCATTTAAACCCTCAAACTTTTTATCAAGCTTGCTGGCAACATCCGCAATCTTCTTATTTTGATACGTCATTCTTATCTATTATAAGGCAAGGACTAATCTTTTGTAACCCAGTGCTAGTTGCTATCATGAAAGTGTTTTTAAATCTTCTACAGTTGCCCGGTTTGTCTTAGCTCTTCAGCTAGATAATTAACATACATAACTTTTATTATTGTTATTCCTAGCTGGTGCAGTCTGTGTGATGGATCAGATTCAACGACGTCGTCCAGGCTATCTGAGATATATGATGAAGGCGCAGATATTAAACCATCATTCATCCATAAGTTGTAGGTTAAATCTCCTCCTGGATCAAGACTCAGAGTAACTGGTTGGGCTTTTTCTTCTCTACCTTCTGGTTGCTTTAGATAAATATGAGCCTTATCTTCTGGTGCCCAGCCTTCTGTTTGAAGGCCATGTAACATTCCAGCAAACCTATTCATTGAATATCTTCTGTCTGGATCTACCAAAGCATCAATGTCTTCTCTTTTCAGTTCTAAAGTCAAAATATTTCCTGAACCTAATCTTGAGTCCACGAGTGCACCTTCACGCATGATATCCATAGTAATAATGTAATTCAATAGAACATATCATCAAAGCACAAGCAAAAAGCAGGCATACTTTGTGACATATTTAGAGCTCAGCTAGATCAGACAACAGCCTATCAGTGTCTTCTTGCCAACCACTCTTGGATTCGTAAAAGAATGTCGTACCTGCACCAGCAACAGCACCAGAACCTAATGCAACTTTTAACTCCACAGCATTAACAATTCCACTTGATCGAACAACATCTATGCCCGTGTTATTAAGCGCTTCAACCATTCTTGTTAATTCTCTTTGCGCTGGACCAGCCATGTATGGACCACTTTTCCCGCCTACACCACCTGGAACTTCTAGGAGTGGTTTGCCCGCACCATCTACTGCTTTATACCCGGGCCAAGTGTTAGGGGTAAAGACAGCAGCTACTGTTCCACTTTTTATTATTGATTGTGCGACAGACTCAGTCTGTTCAATAGTTTCAAGTGGAGAGGTTCTCAAAAACACAGGGGAATGTTGAGTTAATCCCACATGCCCAAGTTCTGCTAAAATCATCAAAAGTGACGTTGGATCTCTAGATAATAGCTCGTGCCTCCCACCATCCTCAGTAATAACATTGGGGCAACCAGCGTTAACAAGCACGGCATCTGCCCCGGCAGCTTGTGCTCGAACAACAAGCTCTCTGGTTTCAATAACCGTTGTGGGCATTGATTGCACAGGCGCCACGTTAACAACTAATTTTTTATTGTGAGCATGAGCAATCGCTGCCATTTCTGGAATTTCGGCTTCAACTACATCCATTCCTTTATTTGGCATACCCAGGCTATTATATGTAGCTTCTTCTGTTTGATCATGCCAATAAACAATCTCTCCATTTGGGCTATTGCCAACTCTAGGCTCTAACGTATAAGAACCAGCCTCTATCCAACCAACACCGGTATGAGCCATAAGTTCTACATCTTCAACGGTTTTAACAACTCCACCCGCATTGCCCCAAGGCGACTCGATTCCTTCTAGGTGACCAATTCTTCCTTCAAACGCCATTAATTTACCTTTCGTTTATCTAAATAATTGAACCGTTTCTAACAACAGAGCTATTTCTATCAGCTAACAGCCCTTGGTTAATAACAGTCTTTTCTCCAACTTTCATACCTATAACCTTTCCAACTGCTAGTTTACCCTGGAACGGCGTCCAACGAGACCCAGACACTACACCTTCATCACCTATTCTGTATTCATGACTTAAATCCCAATCAACAGAGGTCCTATCCGAAAGATTCACACCAATAATTCTTGCTGGCGCGGTACTTGTTACTTCAACTAATCGTTCCATTGATATACGGCCAAGTTTAGCTTGGTAAAACAACATAGGCAATGCAAACTCAATGTTAGTAACACCAAAACAAGAAGCCCCATCCTCTTCACAAGTAGGGTTTTCACTTTCAACTTTCTGTTTGGCATTTAATGAGTGTGGAGCATGATCAGTTTCAACAATATCTATGTCCCCGTTTACCAACATGTCAAACAATTCTTCGGCGTCGCCCTGCTCGGTTAATGGTGGTTGCATTCTGGCAAACCAACCTTCTGTTCTTGTGTCAAAAGAAGATTTAAACAGGTGGTGTGGGGTAACACCTTTGGTGACGGTTAAACCGTACTGTCTTTCCATAGACTGAATTCTTCTTACCGTTTCTGGGCTATTTACATGACAAAAATGAAGCGGTTGTTTTGTGTCCACGGCCACCATTCCAATTATGCCTTCAATGTCTTCACCTGCATGGGCCATGACTAGCTTTGTGGGATCAGTAACGTGAATTTGCTCAGTTCCTTCTCTAAAATCTTCGGGGCCTAATTCTATGTCATTGTCCTGTGTCTTTGTGTAATATTGCTTGAATGCCGTAACTAGCGGTACCATTTTTGGTATCTCGGTAAGATTATCTGCTTCAGGCTGCATTCCTCCAATAACCCCTGTCGGTATATATGAATCTCTTTCAATTATTTCATATTTTTCTTCAACACGTTCTGCTGTCCAGGTTTCATGTTTAGGTGTGTTTGGCATATCGTTTGCTATTACATAGCCTCCAATTGCCGCCGCTTGTGTGCCGGACTGAAAATCTTCAGCATTATTATGTTCACTAGGAGCTCTAAAATGATCATGTAAATCAACTGCCCCTGGATGCCTAAATAATGTTTCGCTCATAAATCCCTCCTTATCAATTTTTTTACTATATTTAAACTACCGATTAAATACAACCATAAGCAAAAAGTAGGTATACTATTTGTAATGAGCCACGACGAACTAGCTCAAGCTTGTAAAGAAGTCTTAAAGAAAAACGATAAAGGGTCGTTTACTGTTCCAGCCAGTCCGCTTTATCCGCACCAATGGCTATGGGATAGCTGCTTTATTGCAATCGGGTTAAGGCACATTGATATTAAACGAGCTCAAGTAGAGATAAAAAGTTTGCTACGTGGCCAATGGAGCAACGGCATGGTACCGAATATGGTACTTAGCACTGACGAGACATCACAGGCTGGGTCATTTTGGCGAAGCAGTGTTTCACCATTTTCGCCAGACAATGTAGCGACTAGTGGCATTACTCAACCTCCGGTTATTGCGGAAGCAGTTGTAAGAATTGGTGAAAAACTAGATAAACAAGAAAGGCGCAAATGGTATCAAGACGTCTTCCATGCTTTGCTGGCTTATCATCAGTGGCTTTATGCCGAACGCGACCCTCATCAAGAAGGTTTGGTGTTACAAGTACATCCGTGGGAAACAGGCCTAGATAACACACCACCGTGGATGTTCGAACTCCATCAACATCAAATGCCAACCTGGATTAGAATAGTCGCGGCATTAAAACTAGATACCATTATTGGCTTTTTTAGACGCGATTCTACACTATCAATGCCTGGCGAAAGATTATCCACCTTAGATGGCTTAGCTTTTTATTCTATTCAACGCAGACTAAGACGCAAGCGTTATGATATTCAGTCAATCCTTAGTCACTCACACCTTTCTATTGAAGATGTAACATTTAATGCCATATTTATAAGGAATAACCATCACTTAAAAACTATTGCTAAAGGTATTGGCAAAAAATTACCAGAAGACTTACTAAAAAGGATGCGGCAAACCGAGGGTGCTTTTGAAAAATTGTGGGACACCTACACCAATCAATATTATTCAAGAAACTTTGTTACGCATAAAATGATTAAAGTTCCTTCTATTGGCGCACTAATGCCGTTATACGGCGGACACTTGGCAAAAGAACGAGCTAAAGATCTTGTAAAAATGCTAACTGACAACAAGCAGTTTTGGCTAAAATACCCTGTGCCTTCAGTGCCAGTAAACTCTGAATGGTTCCATGAACATAGATATTGGCAGGGTCCTACCTGGATAAATACTAATTGGCTAATTATTGCCGGTTTAGAGCGTCACGGATTTATCGAAGAAGCAAACCACATCAAAGAACAAACAATAAAGCTTGTTTCTAAAAATGGGCTGAGCGAGTATTTTTCGCCAAAAGATGGCGCGCCAGTCGGGGCAGAAAATTTTGCTTGGACGGCAGCTTTAGTGCTAGATATGCTATGCTAACAAATCTGTGTCGTCCGTTACTGGAGGTGAAGTTGAGTTGTCCGACCTTGAGATTGCCTTTTCATAAGCTTCATCTGGTGTTACTCCTTCAGAAATGGCTCGTTTATATGCTTCTAAGGATATCCATACTGTACCCTCAGCCGTATCCATAAATAATTTTTCAAGATATGGATCAGTATTATCTTCTGGGAATAACCGTTCAAGAATTTCACTCATATAGCAACAATCATTACATATTACTTAAAAATATCAATACTGTGCAGAGTTATTGCCTTTACGCCAGCGTTTAACCGCACGTTTGTAGGGCTCAAAATTTTTAAAAATATCTAGGTCGGCACGACGCCTGAGTAGCCATGCCCTAGCACCACTCAGTTGGCTTTTGTCTGTTTGTAGTACAGCCCACTTTGGCCCAACTGGTACTGCATAAATTGGTCTTTTAGGTTCATAGGATTTTAGCTTTTTACCTTTGTGTTCTCTAACTAAATTATTTGCGACAAAAACAGCGTCATAAAGTGCGGTTTGAGCCATACCGGTGTATTTTGTTGCAGCATTGTCACCAATCACATAAATGTTGCTATGACCAACCGTCTGCAAATGATTATTAACCTTAATGCGACCACGTTCTAGCATGAATGCCTCTTTGTTATTCTCATAAAATTCTGGTATTTTGCTACCGGCCGTCCAAACAATAATATCGGCATCAATATCACCAGTATCTAAACAAACCTTGCCCTGTTCGCACGAATTTACCTTGGTGCTAAGTTTTATATCAACTCCCAGCGCTTTTAATCTTTTATAAACTTTGGCAGAGAGCACTGGGTCAAATATTGGCAATAATCTATCTGCTCCTTCAATTAAGATTACTTTAGGCTGTACGTACTTTTTGTTGTGACGCGAGGTTACTTTTTTAGCAAAGTTATCAAGCTCGCCAGCAAGCTCAACGCCAGAAGGACCACCACCAATAACGGCTATGATCACTTCTTTTCTAGATTTAAACCTGCTGATAAGCTCGTGCCTCAGCGCAATGGTGTGTTTGATGGTGTTTATGCAAAAAGTCTTGTCTTCCATGCCATCAAGGCCAAAGTAGTTTATTTGATTTCCTAGTGCCAAAATTAATCTGTCGTATTCGTACCTTCTGCCAGACGCGCTTTTTACACTTTTAGCCTCTGGGTTGAGGCGCTCAATTTCATCAAGCACAACTTCTACGTTTTTTGCTCTATCAAAGATTTCCCTAAGCGGTATTACAACTTCAGATGGAGAGTTGCCCGTAGCGGTTCTATATAGTGCACCGTGATAATCAAAGTTTGTGGTTTTACTTATAAGTGTTACATCAAAGCCAGGTTTATTGGCAATTTCAAGCGCAGCTTTTGTGCCACCAAAGCCGCTACCAATAATCACCACTTTTTGACTTTTAGATTTACTCATTAATAATTATTCTCCGAACCACTCTTTAAAAAGTTGAATCTAGGAACCCAGCATTCACCGTCAATAACTTTTCCATTGCAGTAATTATTATCACAATCAACATAATTATTTGTTGACTTGAGTCCTTGGCAAAGCCCTCTTGGGTTATGTACATATGTCTCATCTTTTGTGTAAAGAATTTGTGGAAAATTTACTAAAGAGTAAATTAATAAACCTACGAATATAGCAATTAATGAAAAAATTGTTACTTTTTTTCTAGGTAATTTCATTCAAAAATCCTATTCTGTGCTCCCAGCATGCACCTTCTACTATCCAGCCAGTACATATTACTTTTATCCCACAATCAAGATCATCGCAAATCCTATCTTCACTATATTTTTCTAGCCTGTAATGCCCAGTAGCAATCATTAATGCAGCAGGTGCAAAAACGGTTAGGTAAGCAATTAGTGCTATGAACAAAGCTATCAGTGAAGGAATTATTACTTTCTTTCTTAGTTTAACCATAACGTTAGTGCTTACTATACGTCATCTGTTGATGGCTTATCAAGTAGTTGAGATTCTAGTACTGTATCGCCACCACCGATTTTTACTATGTCCTTATCTATTTTGCCTAGTTCTTTGCTAGCATTGTTGTAGTGGCCAACCGTTGCACCAAGCGAGTTGCCAACACGCTTAAAGTAGCCATCATATGCCACCAAATGTTTTTGCAGTTGCTCAATGTTTTTTCTAATAATATCTGTATCTTTTTGAATCTCTAAACTCTTTAAGCCCTGAACAATAACTTGAAGCATGGCAGATAAGTTACTTGGCCCAACAATCACCACATGCTTATCAACCGTGGCGTACTGCATAAAATCACGCCCGTTTACGCCGCTAGCACCAACTTTGTTGGCCAGCA
The DNA here is from genome assembly GCA_020428405.1 of Candidatus Saccharimonadota bacterium. Lineage (GTDB taxonomy): Bacteria > Patescibacteriota > Saccharimonadia > Saccharimonadales > JAGQNJ01 > JAGQMZ01. The sequence continues at coordinate 11,078 of JAGQMZ010000005.1, forward strand.
AATCGTAGTAAATTGCCTCGCTAGGAATAAACATCATGGCGTAATCTAGCGTGCCTTTCTTCGGCTGAATATACTTGGCGGTTTCATCAATACGTTTTTTTAGATCATCCTTAAAGGCTTTTTCTAGGCGCTCACGCTCGGCCTGTGATTTGGTTTCAATAAGCCGGTTGTAATTCTCTAAACTAAACTTACTGTCTATTGGTAGTAGCTTGCCGTCTAGGTCAATCGCGGCGTCCACCACGTAGCCGTCGGCTATTTTATGTTGTAGATGGTAAGAGCCTGGTGGCAAAACATTTTGTAGAATTTGATCAAGATAAAACTCACCAAGCACACCACGCTGCTTTGGATTTTGCAGAACATTTTGCAGGGTTTTAAGCTCTGTTGCGATGTCGCCAACTCTTGTGTTGGTACTTTCTAGCTTTTCTAACTTTTGAGTAACATCACGAATAATCTTAGTGCTAGATTCATACTGCTTAGCCATGGCCTCCTGTGTTTTATCTAATCGGCTAGTCAAGTGATCTTTTAGGCCATCATTTAGCTTTTGTAGGCTGTCATTTACGGTATTAATATCTTGTTTTAAAAGTTGGGTAGCGGAATCACTCTTAAGTTCTTTAAGTTTCATGCTCATAAAAAGCACCACGGCACCAAAACCGATCATAAGAATAACAATTACGGCAACCAGCGTCCCATCCATGTCTATTATTATAGTTTAATCACTTATGATTATCTACTGGTGGTCGTAGTATTCTTCGTAATCATGGTCGTGATCAACACCAGACTCATGCAAGTAATCATGATCATCAAATTCATGTAAAGCAGGCTCGTCATCGTGCTCATGACCAGCATCAATATATTGATGAGAAACAGTAGTTATTAAGCCGACTACCAGAACACCCGCCAGTAAAAGCAGCGCCTGAACATCAAACATGCGCTTCTTAGCATGATTTTCGTGAATCGACGGAATCACATCACTAGCCGCAATGTATAGCAAGAACCCAGCACTCAGCCCAAGTAAAGCCCCAATAGGCAGACCATCTTCACTACCGATCACGTAAGTTAAGACTGCAAAAAATACGGTTGCTAGCGCGCTCATTAAATTTACTAAAAGTACATTTCTGCGGCGCATGCCTTTAGAAAGTAGTAAGCCAAAATCGCCAATTTCTTGCGGAATTTCATGGGCCGCCACAGCAATGGTTGTAACGATGCCTGTTGGCACACTAACTAAAAAGGCCGCAGCAATTGCTACACCATCTAGCGCGTTGTGAACAGTATCACCAACCACTATCAACCAGGTTGCTGGATCTTTAGTGTCCTCGTGCGAATGGTGGTGATGAAACCAGGTCAAAAAGCCTTCTGCTAAAAAGAATATGATCATTCCCGCTAGCGCCGCCAAAAGTACAGTCTCTGCATTACCTATTTCTACTCCTTCTTTTAATAGATCTAAAAAGACTGCAGCAAGTAACGCTCCACCCGCAAATGGTGTGGCGTATTTGGCAAGTTGGCGGGCTGATTTTTTACTTCTTAGTAGCCAGACTCCGCCAATTAAGCTAACTACTCCACCTAAAATTGAAAATATAATTACGTATCCTAATGTATTCATGAGCAAAATTATATATAGCCTAAGTATTTTTGCAAATTTGTCGCAATTTTTGTTAAAATTGCAGATATGAACAGGGAAGCCATACAATTTGCAAAAATTCTAAAAAAGAGTGGTCATTCATTAACAGACCCAAGAAAACGATTATTTAAATTACTTGGTTCTGGCAAAGCAATGTCTGTAAACGAGATTGTCTCTGCCCTTCCCTATGACCGCTCTACTATTTACCGCACGCTCGAGCTGTTTCAAAAACTCGGTATCGTAGTTGAAGTCCACCTTGGCTGGAAGCACAAGTTTGAGCTAAGTGATATGTTTCAGCACCACCATCACCATTTAACTTGTATTAATTGCGGAAAAGTTTTGCCACTTAAAGAAGATAAAGAGTTAGAAAACTCCATTGCACACCTTAGCAGCAGAAGCTCTTTTAAGCCAGTCGATCATCAGCTAGAGATACGTGGTTTCTGCATGAACTGTCAAAATAAATACTAATAAAATTTGGGACCCCGGCTTATTAGCCAGGGTCATTTGGAAGCCTCACACTTCCTGTATTAATCATAACCATTTTACATACTCAAAACAACTTATTTTTTAGAAACAAACTTGTTATTTTTTATATAAAAACGCCATGGTTTTTGCTGTTCTTTGGAGATTCCAATACGAGTAGAAGCTTGTATTTTATCAACTGGAAGTATTGGATTAATTATAAGCCTCAAAGGATCCTGTGATAGATTATGCCCGTTGAGAGTTTTGTCAATCTTCATAGCCTGGCAAAGTTTGGCCGGACCATTTGATAAACTTACGCCATTTGCTCCGATTCTATTTTTTTGCATAACTTCATGGCCGATTATAGGCTCGACCGCCCTGATTAATACAGCGCTTGCCTCGCCCTCTTTACCCGTAACAATATTCATGCAGTAATGCATACCATAAGTAAAATATACGTACGCTACGCCCGGTTTACCAAACATTACAGAGTTACGTTTTGTTTTACCTCTATAGCTATGACTAGCAGCATCTGATTGATGATAAGCTTCTATTTCTACAATTCGGGCTTTAACTGGTTTGTCCTCTATAACTCTAATGATGTCACAGCCCAATAACCTTTGAGCAGCATAAACAACATCACCTTCAAGAAAATTAAACACATATGTATTGTATGCACTATATTGAGCTTGCGACAACCACCTTAAGCACATACAATGTGTATAAATGAAAAAAGGCAATGTTGTGATTTCAGTTAAAGGCCTCACCAAAAAATTTGGAAATTTTGCGGCGCTTGACGAATTTAACCTTGAGGTAAAAAAAGGTGAAGTACATGGTTTTCTTGGGCCAAACGGCGCAGGAAAATCTACAACTATTCGAGTATTGCTAGGTTTACTCAAAAAAACTAGTGGCGATGTAACTATGCTTGGTAAAGATCCCTGGGCTGATGCTGTGGAACTTCATAAAAGTATTGCTTATGTACCAGGTGAAGTTAATCTGTGGCCTAATCTTTCTGGTGGCGAAGCTATAGACTTAATTGCTTCCTTGCGTGGTGGAATTGATAGAAAACGCAGAGACGAGCTAACGGAAGCTTTTAAGTTTAATCCTAAAAAAAAGTTTAGAGCTTACTCTAAAGGCAACCGACAAAAAGTGGCAATTATTGCCGCTCTAGCATCTGATGTTGATGTTTATATTTTGGACGAACCGACATCTGGGCTTGACCCGTTAATGGAGTCTGTATTTCAACATTATGTTGACAAACTAAAGAAAAAAGGTAAAACAATATTGCTATCCAGCCACATCCTGGCCGAAGTTGAAAAACTGTGTGACCGCATCACTATTATTAGAAACGGCAAGACCATTCAGTCTGGCACATTATCAGAAATGCGCCACCTGACAAATACAACTATTACTGTAGATACTAAACAGCCTGTGGTTGGGCTTTCAAAGGTTGCTGCAATTCATAACGCAAATATTGAAAAAAACCATACCAAGTTTGAAGTTGCCGGAAAAGATCTAGACAAAGTATTAAAACACCTAACAAAATTTGGAATTCAAAGCATAACCAGCCACCCACCAACACTAGAGGAAATGTTTATGAGCCATTACAATGAAGATCCAAACCTTGAACAAGAGCAAGAAGCAAACAAAAAGGAATCATGACATCATTTACAGGCACATGGCGTTTAACAAGGCTGGCTCTTAGAAGAGATAGAGTCAAATTACCGATTTGGATTCTAGCTATTGCAGGCATAATGCTTGTTAGTGTGCCGGCACTTAGCGATGTTTATGGAGATCCGGCTGCACAGGTAACTTACGCGGTTACCAGTGCTAGTAGCGTGGCCGCCAGAGTCTTTGGTGGAACAGTTGACGGACCGAGCCTTGGCTCAATTACAATGGTTGAAACATATCTTTTTTTAGCAGTTTTAGTGGCTTTTATGTCTACCCTTTGCGTGATAAGACATACCCGACAAAATGAAGAACTTGGTCGTTCAGAACTTATTGGTTCAACACCAGTGGGTAGATACAGCGAGCTTTCTGCGGCAATTATTGTATCTTTGTTAGCAAATCTTGTTACCACGTTACTGCTTTTTTTGGCATTAAGCATTGAACCTGAGCTTTCTAGGAGCGGCTCGTTGGGCCTAAGCCTGAATTATTTACTTGTTGGCATATCTTTTACCGGAATTGCAGCTTTGACAGCACAATTATCTGAAAGTTCAAGAGGAGCAAATAGCTTTGCAGCAATTGCTATTGGAGTATTTTTTGTTCTGCGTGGCATAGGCGACGCTATTGGCAGTGTATCGGCTGATGGCATGAGAGTTATTTCTGGATGGCCGACATGGCTATCACCTTTTGGGTGGGGTCAACTTGTTCACCCTTATACACAGGGGAATTGGAACATATACTGGCTGTTTATATGTTTTATTGCTGCGATTTTTAGCGTAAGCGCGATATTAGTTAAACACCGAGACAGCGGTAGCGGGATTCTTCCTGCCCGGAATGGCCCACGCTACGCTAAAAAATCATTATTATCCGTAAATGGTTTAACTTGGAGGTTACAAAAAGGAACAATGATTGGTTGGGCAATTGTTGGACTGGCCCTAGGTATAACATATGGTAGTATAGCCAATCAATTCTCAGATATGCTTGAAACCAACGAGCAATTCGCCGAGTTTATTGGCGCAATGGGTGGCCAAGAAAATATTACAAATATATTCTTTGGGGCAATGTTTAGTTTTACTGCAGTTATTATTGCAGGATATGGGCTGCAAGCCCTGCTAAAAACTAGAACAGAAGAATCAACGGACAGGTTAGAACAAATACTGGGTACACATGTAAGCCGAGAGCGCTGGCTAGGAAGCCACATTATTATTACAGTATCTGGCATGACAGTAATTTTGTTGACTATTGGTATTAGTGCGTCCATTACAAACGCTATTGTGTCTGGCTCCGGCTGGAACGGTCTTGTATCATTGTCGCTTGCGCCGCTTGTACATTTACCAGCTATGGCAATCATGTATGGAATTGGCGTGTTTTTATTCGGCTCAAAACCTAGTTGGATGATTGCTGGGGTTTGGTCAATATTTGGTTTATTTTTAGTAATTGGGCAATTTGCAGTTCTTCTAAAACTACCCGATTGGGTAATTAATGTTTCTCCCTTTAGCCATGCACCATTACTGCCGTCTGACTCACTAAAAATTGTGCCAATTGTAGCTTTAAGTACTGTAGCTACAGTACTAATACTTAGTGGCACAGTTTTATTTAGACGTAGAGATCTTCAAATTTAAATTAAAGCGCAATAGACGTCACCAGTGAAATTGCGGATAGCACTACAATAATTGTATTCTCAATAATTGATACTGTTGAAAATCTTAGACCAATTATATTACCTAAATATGATAGTCTTATTTGCCCTCGAGTTGATAATATTTTAATCATACCTATTAACGACGAAAGACCAAAAACTAATGAAACAGTAGCTGTAAATGTCTGGAACAGCCCGATTATAAACATCATACCCAAAAAGACTTGAACAAGCGGATAAAAATATTTATAAGGTTTAAACATTTTAGCAATTAAATCATATAGGGGAGCAATTTTAATAAAAACTTCGATTCCAATTAGCTTTAGGCCACCAAATACGACCATAAAACCACCCATAAACCAACGAATCCATTCTAAGCCGTCAAACCCATCTAGTGTTCCCATAAGAGTCGCGGCCATTGAAATAAATAAAATTATTCCAGCTAGCTTTAGTTTTTCCTTGCCCGAAGAACTGGCCTGCATTGGAGCAATGTTTGTTTTCATGTAATAAACCATATTATAAACTACTCAATGATTTGATACCAGTTTGACATTACCTTTGATGCGATTTAGCATTAAAGATATGGCAAAAAAGAAAAAAGAGCAAGGCAAACCGAGAATTGGCAGAATTTTGTTATTCGGCTTTGCAATTATTTTGGTTGGAACTATTTCCTCACACATCCTAGAAGACTTAAGCTGGGTTGACTCTTTTTACTTTAGCGTAATAACACTAACAACCGTTGGCTATGGTGACATAACACCGCACACTGATGCCGGAAAAATATTCACCTCTATCTATGTTCTTGTAGGCATAACCATGTTGGCAGCAATTGCAAATTATCTTTTAAACAGCACACTTGTTCTAAGGCTTAAACAACGTCAGCTAGAACGACACGAAGATACAGATTCTTAAACTTTCTGGTTGGGCTTAGGTAGCCTTTGGCCAGCCTCAATTAATATCATGCCAACACCAAAAATGTATGCACCAAGCATTGCTAACACACCTATTATTGGAATCAAATAAACCAGTAGTAATATACTTGAACCAAGTAGCATTAATAAAATTGGTCGTTTATTATTCTTCATTAAAGCTCTTCCTATTGTATAGCCAGCGAATGGACCGCTAAGGAACCCAATAGTTAACCAGACCAGGATAGCCAATATTGCTAATGGAATGCCAATTATAGAAATAAATAGTGCTATTATGCTGATTGGCGCTAATACTATTGCAACAAAACCAACCAAGGCTGTCTTACCTGGCTTTTTGATAGTATTATTTGCGCTCTCATGTAAGATTTGCGGTATTAACAGTACCAGTGCTGCAGCTACCACAAGTAGTGCTAACAATAAGTAGACTACCCAGCCTATCGTTATTCCAATAAACGCAGACTTATCGGCTTCAGTGGGTTCATTTCTGGTGGTTGTTCCAGCAATCTGGCTACCTTCAGTAATTACAATGTCGTTTGAACTGGTGTATTCTATATCACCATCAACTGCACCGGATGAACCTATAACTAAGTTGTTAACTTGGCTAGTTATATTCCTACCCACAACTCCATTAATTGTTGCAGAACCTGATCCGGCAACTAAGTCTCGGTTAACCGTACCATTTATGGTTAGAGTTTCAACACCACCTAGCAAATCACGTTCTATATGACCACCTTCTTCAACCACAAACGACTGCGCGCCAACTGTGACACTAGTGCTAACACTACCGCCAAGATTTACTGTCTGGCCAGCAATCCTCACACCCCCGTCAATTGTTCCGCTAATATTAACTGTTTGGCCGGCACAGAACACATCGCCCTTGACCGTACCGCTAATATTAACTGTTTGGCCAGCACAGTAGACGTCACCATTCACAGTTCCTGCAATATTTACATTGTTTCCAGCAGCAAATAGCATACTATCGACGGTTTCATCTGGCGCTACTGATGCAGTGTCGCCCGTTTTAAAGCCTTGGGCATTTGCGATACCCACAAAGGCAAAAAATGATATGACCAAAAAGCCCATTCCAATTATTAAAAATTTTGTTTTACTCATAGCAATTACTCCAACAATTTTATAGTCTAATTATAACCTGTTTTGTAAACCAATTGAAATTCGTCTATGTACTTACTGATATCTACGCTGTTCAAAATTTTTTAGTAATTGTTTTTTTCTTGCATGAGAAAATATCGCAAACAATACATATATAAAACATAAAACTACAATTATTAATACTCCCAATCTACTAAGCCCGAATAACTTAATACTTAATCCTCCCACAATACATAGAGCAAAAAACATAATTTCGTACATTGAACCAAAAATTTTTAATTTTGAGGTTTTGATATACGGAGTAGTATATAATTTTGCCTGAGTTGAGTGAGTATAAATGTTACCACTAATTAGCTTCTTTTGAATTTGATCTAAGATCTTATCAACTGTATTAAATATATCTTTATACTGTTGATAAGATCTTGGAGTCTCCGGCCAAATAAAATATAGCTTATTATCAATTATTTCTATATCGCACTTTGCTGCGAACTGCATTAAAGTCTCCATTACGTCTGGCGCTATTAAAGTTAAAGCAGTAACTCCGTATTTATCTGGAGCATACAACGCAAAATATTTATAAAAATCACCTTCTAATTCAATTTTTTGGGAACTATCAAATATTATGGGTAGTACGGAACCCTGAGACGTACCACTTTCTATTAAAGAATCTATAACTATATGAGGCAACTTTCGTGGCAAAGTAATTTCAAAAATTTGTACGTAGTTTACTTTTGAAGACTCCCCGCTACCAGTAGTATAGTTATATGAATATAGCTCAAACGAAAGATTGTTATAATCTCCTGCAATGATATTCCAAGAAGTTTTGTGTCTTCCGTGACTAAAAATTGTACCTCGCTTACTATCATTTTGATCCTTTCCCATTATGTAAGAAAAATTATTAATCTTAGCAAAATTTTTTAAAGTTTCATTAAACTTTTTTTGAGATAAATAAACTGACCATACTATCCATGCTACTAGGATCAAAAAACCTAAAAAATATAATAGTAGTGCTAGAGCGATAAATAATGGATTAATGATAGTAGCTATTGCTGTAATAACAATACTGGTTGCAAACCCTATTACAATAGCTTTAATTGGAATATTTTGTTTTTGAGACCTTAGTGGTTCAAAGTTTATATCTTCATATTTCTTGGTTTTCATTTTCTATAGCCATTTGAGCTTTTTGAAGAAGTAGACTATCAGTGCAGTTATTACACCAATTACGCCAACTATTTCCCAAAAGGCATATGGGCTATTTTCATTCGGCAGCAATACGTTCATTCCATAAAGGCTAGCTACAATTGTAGGAACAGCCAAGAAGATTCCAATACTTGTAAGTCGTTTGAAAATTTTGTTTAGATTGTTAGCCATAATTGTTGAATACGCATCACGAATGTTTGAAATAGTTTTAAGCCTTGCCTTTATTAAGTCAGTAAGCTCCTGAGAGCTTAGAGATAAATCTTCAACTAGGTCTTTATCATCTTCATACAAAGGCAAAAACCTACCGTTTAGTAGGTTTCTATACATTACAGCCTGCGGCTGAAGTGCGGTGAGGTATTCATTTAGGCTTTCTTCAATACCTATAAACTCAATAAAATATTCATTTCTAATATCTGATTTACTTAATTTACTTCTAAGACTAAGTGTCAGTTTATTTATTTTGTACATATTGCGCTCGTATGAATTATTGATTGCACTCAAAATTTGCAGAAAAGTTTTGGTTTTTTGAGTTGTGGCCACTGGTTCTTTACCTGCAATCATTTTGTCTAATAAATCCGTTTTGCTTCTTAGGACAGTAATTAACCTTTTCTCGCTATATACAATTAATATTGGTTGGGTTGCAATATCTCTACCTTCAGGAAAGCAATACCGTGCAAAAACGTAAGTATCTCCGTCTTCCCTTTCAATACGTGGAGTTTCATAGATATCCATCGCATCTTGGAGTAAATCAAGATCTAAATTATAACTTTCGCTTATTTTCTCTAGTTCACCCTCACCAGGGTCAACAACATGAACCCATGCACCAACTTTGTCTTGTTTCTGCTTAACAAGACGTGGTGCACGGTTGGTACTGTGATAAATATCAATCATAATTATATTTGTGTTTACTGTATTATTACTAGAAGTATACCACCTTTTTTGTTAAAATTACATCTGTTCATTTTGGGACGTCGCCAAGTGGTAAGGCACCGGGTTCTGGTCCCGGCATTCGGGGGTTCGAATCCCTCCGTCCCAGCCAGGCTTTTTGCTAAACTTAACCGATAGATATGTTGACTAATTCGCAACAGAATAGTTCGAGTCCCTTTTGGCCCTCCGTTAAGAAAACAGCTCACCAATGGTGGGCTTTTTTCTTGGTTGACGTGTTAACCGAGACTTGAACCCAATGCGGTTCGATAATCCCCCACCAACTTGTTGGCAAACGGGCGGACTATACTCCAGTATTCCCAGATAGCCCTCCAATCCGCTTATGCTTAAAATAGAGATGTGATAATCTCTGTTTTTGTTACAATCAGAGTATGAGAAAAAGATGGGAAATGCCAGGCGATGTGCAAGAAGCAATCACATCGAGCGGCCTACAGCAAGAATATGATAGTCGTCCGCCCTATCAAAGAAACGACTACATTGGCTGGATTACTAAGGCTAAACGAACTGAAACAAGACAAAAAAGAATAGAACAAATGCTATCCGAATTAAAAGTCGGGAACGTTTATATGAAAATGTCCTGGAGCGGACAAAATAAATATTCTAATAAATAACGTTCGATCTCTGTCATTAAGATACCAATATCGAAATTTGGAACTTAGTTGCAACAAGAAGCACAGTGGCCCTCCAAAGTAAATTACAACACTTCTTGTGTAAAAACGTCTCTGTGTAGGGGCGTTTTTTGTTGCATGAGTAGTTGCATGAATACCCCCCTTGGGTATATAGTATGTCTATGATTCAAGATATTAAAAAACGCGCTACACATCGATCAAAGATTATTGAGGGACAGTTCAAGGGACTGGTTAAAGCTATTGAAAACGAGGAATATTGCATAGATATTCTCACCCAAAGCTTGGCCATTCAGCAGTCCCTCCGTTCACTAAATAAACTCGTGCTGGAAAATCACATGAAGACCCACGTAAAAGAAGGTATGCGTGAAGGAGACGATAAGACTCAGCAGGAAATTATTGATGAGATGTTAAAGATTTATGACTTAACCAACATACGAGGTTAAGTCATGGATCACCACGAACATCATAGTCACTCGAACCAAGGTGAGCACGATCACGACAAACATGCTGGCCATAGCCCAGACATGTTCAAGCAGAAATTTTGGTTGTCATTCTTTTTAACACTCCCTGTTCTATACTTTTCACAGACCATACAAGATTTACTTGGATATAAAGCTATTACATTCAATGGTAGTGAGTACATACCAGCAATATTTGGTATCTTCATATTCTTCTATGGTGGCTTGGTATTTCTAAAGAGCGCCAAAACTGAGCTTGCATCGAGAAAACCCGGCATGATGACGCTTATATCGCTAGCAATTAGTGTCGCTTTTGTTTATAGCTCACTTATAACGCTAAACATAGTTGATGGCATGGACTTTTGGTGGGAGTTGGCCTCACTGGTCACTATTATGTTGCTCGGGCACTGGCTGGAGATGGCATCAGTCATGAATGCACAAGGGGCATTAAACGAGCTTGCAAAACTACTTCCGGATGAGGCTGAGCGAATAATTAAAGATGGTACGGAAAAAGTAGCGGTTTCTGAGCTAGAGGTTGGCGACAGAGTGTTGGTTCGGCCAGGTGCTCAAATTCCTGTTGATGGAACTGTTATTAAGGGCGAGTCCAAGGTGAACGAGTCGATGCTCACCGGTGAGTCAAAGCCAGTCGATAAATCTAAAGATGATAATTTGGCAGCTGGGACAGTCAACGGCAGCGGTTCATTAACTATGAAAGTAACGAAGGTCGGTAACGACACTGCTCTTGCAGGGATTATGCGACTTGTCTCTGACGCACAGTCCAGTAAGTCGAAGACACAGTTATTAGCAGATAAGGCAGCTGCTTACCTTTTCTACATTGCCCTAGGTGCCGCTTTTGTTACAGCAATTGGCTGGTCAGCTGCAGGAGAGTCAAGCGGTTATGTTTTAGAGCGAGTAGTGACTGTTCTCATAATAGCTTGCCCTCATGCACTTGGCTTGGCTATTCCGCTCGTTACTGCAATTTCAACCAGTAAAGCGGCTAGTGCAGGTGTCATAGTGCGTGAACGCAGCGCCCTTGAACTTTCTCGAAATGTGGACGTCGTGCTATTCGATAAAACCGGAACTTTAACAACTGGCGAACAAGGCGTTGTCGATATTATTACTGATAATGAAGAAGAATTGCTCGCTATTGCTGCTGGTATTGAAAACGACTCAGAACACCCCATAGCTCGAGCAATAATTGCGAAAGCAGAAGACAAGAAAATTAAACCCAAGCTTGCTAAGAATTTCAGCGCACTCGAAGGCCGTGGTGCTAAGGCATCGATCGGTAAAGACACCTACTCAATTGGTGGGCCTCAGCTTCTCAAAGAAAAGAAAGTTTCTTTGAATAAAGATCTATTAACTGCAACGGAAAAGGCTCATAAAAACGGCCAAACTGTCGTGTATGTACTTAAGGAAAAAGAAGTCTTCGGGTCTATCATGATTACCGATATAATTCGACCTGAATCTAAATCAGCAGTTGCATTCTTGCAGAGTTCTGGCAAGAAAGTAGCCATTGTAACAGGAGATTCAGAAGGCGTCGCTAAGTGGGTTGCAAGCGAGTTGCACATTGATGAGTATCACGCTGAGGTATTACCAGAAAATAAAGCTGCGGTTGTTAAGCAAATGCAGTCTGATGGATCAAAGGTTGCTTTTGTTGGCGATGGCGTAAACGACGCACCTGCACTTACGACTGCCGATGTTGGAATCGCCATAGGAGCAGGAACGGATGTGGCGATTGAGTCTGCTGGAATTGTGCTTGCCAGCAGTAACCCGCAAGGAGTAGCCAAAATCATCAACCTATCGAAGGCTACGTATCGTAAAATGCAGCAGAACTTGGTCTGGGCAACAGGCTACAACGTCATTGCAATACCTCTTGCTGCTGGTGCTCTAGCTGGGGTTGGCTTTGTACTGTCGCCAGCTATTGGAGCAGTTTTAATGTCATTATCGACAATTATCGTTGCATTTAATGCTCAATTACTAAGAACTAAGGAGGTGTGAAATGGAAAAGCAAGAAACTATGAAAGATGTACCTGAGAACGAAGTGGCATCAAAATCTAATAAGAAAAGCTGGTTCATTAAAGGTGGTATCGTCGCTCTGGCGCTATTACTCTTTAGTGGAGGGTACTATGGCTATCTTTACGCATCGACCCCATCGCATTTACGAAATCCTGAGTTTGAGCATTATCACTTCAGAACACAGATTATTGTTGATGGCACATCCGTTGACTTTTCAGAAGAAGAATTCCAACAAGATACTCCGGGTACATGTAGCGTTGAAGTAAGCGGTACACCTATAGACTTTCATGACAATACTGATCAGATGACGCACATCCATTGGGATGGCATAACTGGTGGTGAGTTTTTGAAATATTATGGATGGAACTTTATTGGTGGTAGCGATGACAGTCTAGGACGCAGGCATGACGAAGGGTTTATGCGAATGCATAGCGTCGAGCGTTTCGGTAATTTATTGCCAGACATTTCCGAAGGCTCAAATTTCTATGTCTACACTGGCGACGCAGATGGCTATGAGCAAAAGAACTGGGATGACTTTCTAAGCCAGGATCTGGAAGTGTTTTTTGGTAAGAACAGTAGCTTGAGCAAGGACGAGCAAGCATCGTTACTAGAAAAGATATTCTTCCCTAAAGCATACGCACATGGTAGTGAAGTAGACGAGCACATAGTAGAAAGCGATAAAACCGAAGAAGAACTAACTCGCATCAATAATCTTATTGGTAACGTCGTAATCTTTGTTCAAGACACCGAGCCAACTGAGCAACAGATTCAAGAGCGATTCGCCAATCTAGTTCCACTTAGCGATAGTGTTTGTGGAGGTTAAGCAGTTTCTGTCTGTATTTTAGTTTCAACAAGAAGTACGGTGGCCCTCCAATTCAACTATGCAATAATTTCTCAACTTAACTTATCTTGTCATCAAGCTTAGTCAGATGAATGAGCTTCCAAGCTAACGACGATGAACTTGTTCTCCTCATCAGTTCCTGACTATTATTTTGAGACAGAACATTTAGACTACCTTCCCAAACTATAGTTCTATCTAATATCACAAGCTTTCTGTGTAAGTTCTTTGTAAAGATAACTTGTATTCCTAGTTCTAGTAGTGAAGATAGCGCGTGCTGGGCATCTATCTTCATGAAACCTTTATGTTCATTAGGATCTCTAGTATTAATTATTACCTTAACTCGGTTACTTTTTAGTTCAGTTAGTAATGGTAGTAATTTGGTTAGTCTTGTCTTTGTTATGAAGGGACTTTCAATGATTACTTCAGCTCTCACTTTCTTTAAGTCTTTAGTTAGTTTTTGGTAAAACTGGGTTTGGTCATATAAATCAGCATCTAGATAGGTGTTGTTGGTGAGTTTAGTGAGTAGGTCTAGCATTGTGACTCCTCACTATCACTATTCATGATATCTTTAAGTTGTTGTATATCTATTTCATCTAAGTCTTCTTCACCAAGAAAAGTTCCATTAACGTACTTCCTCCCCAGCCAAACTTATTTTCAACTAATGCAATCAAACTTTTACAGATGAGGGATTTTGTTGTGGTCGTTTGAGTCGTATTTGGGATTCGAACTATTAGCATAAGAAAATTGACTTAATCGTATCAGCGTGATACGTTTAACATATATGAATGATACGAATAAAAATATACTGTCTCTGTTCCATAAAGAAACCCATTTTAGTTCCTCGGAGGTACATAGTAAGCTTAAGGACGTATCTCTAGTTACTGTAAAACGTCGACTATCAGAACTAACTGATATAGGTTTACTTGAACAAACGGGAGCGGGTAGGTCAATAAAGTATACCCTTTCTAAGAGCGGTATTTTATTAAAACCCTTTGACGTAAAAGCTTATCTTTTAAAAGATCCTGATAGCCGAGAAGGTAGTGATACATTCAACTATGATCTTTTCGACAAACCTTATATTGCATTGTTTTCTGAAGACGAGATAAGTCAACTGGATGCTGCTACAACTAATTTTCATAATAATGCTAAACACACTGATCCAGGTGTACATAGTAAAGAATTGTTACGTTTTATTATTGAATTCTCATGGAAGACATCGCAAATTGAGGGTAATACATACGATCTTCTCTCAACTGAACGTCTTCTGCGTTTTGGTGAAAAATCAAAGAAAAACACTGAATTTGAAACTCAGATGATACTTAACCAAAAGGAAGCGCTAGAGTCTATCTTGAAAAATCTAAGTAGTTGGAAAAAACCTACTGTCTCCCAACTTGAACAACTCCATACTAAAGTAGGTAAAGATCTTGATATTACTCGAAACCTACGTAAAGGACTCATAGGTATAACTGGCACTAACTATCGCCCACTTGATAATGAATTTCAGATTAGAGAAGCTCTGGATAAATTGTTTAAATGGATCCAATCAACAGACAACTTTTATGAAAAATCATTATTATGTGTTCTTGGCATAAGCTATATACAACCATTCGTTGACGGCAACAAAAGAACTAGCAGATTAATAGGGAATGCTATTCTTCTAAGCGGAGGCTTAGCTCCACTTTCATATCGAAGCGTTGACGATAAGGACTACAAAGAAGCTATGTTGGTATTCTACGAGCAAAATAGTATAGTTCCGTTCAAAAAGCTTTTCATTGAACAATATAAATTTGCCACAACAAACTATAATATATCAACCGATTAATCATTTTTTCATGGTACTTCACTATTCATCATATCTTTAAGTTGTTGGATAGCTATCTCATCCATCAACTCTTCATCTGAAAAAGTTTGATTAACGTACTTGCCTCTCCAGCCAGTATTTTGAAGACAGTCTCAATCCTTTGTTTCAAATGAACTTACTACAGATTTTCTAGAGGTACGCCAGTCTTTTCAGAAACTTTACGTGCCCAAGAGAGAAGTTTTTCAAATTGATGATCACGTGAAGCCTGTTCAGTTTCGTATTTATCAATACGACTTATAAAGCCATCGATAGTATTTACTAAGCTGTCATATTTCTTGTCAAGTGTATCAAGTCGGCTATTAACTTCATCGAATTGTACCGATACTTGGGACATGAAATCTTTTACGATTCCTATAACTTCATCAATGTCATTTCGTGTTGCCATGTTGCTCATAGTCATATTATATCACTCCTACACAAATAATAGCTAAGGTTCGAATCCCTCCACCCCAGCCAAGTACAGCACAATAATTTAAAGACCGGGTTAGTGACCATTACATAGTTAAGCATTTGGGTTCTCGCTAGGATAATATTAACGCTTTGTCATTACTCGTCTAAACCATCTTCAATTCGTCTAAGCTCATAGGCCGTAGTTGCAATTGAAAACATTTCTAAAATAAATTCAGCACCCCTTTCAAAAACAATGTCGGGTTTAATGCGGCCTTCTTCTATATTTACGGTCATGGCAGATGCTAGGGATCCTATCATTTCCTGCAAATGAGGGTTTTCTTCTAAAATCTTCTTGGCATTAATATTGCCTTCAACGTGACCAGTGTTTCCGTCTTCTACAACTTGGCCACGTTCAGCTCTACGGCTAACAATACTACGGTATTGAGCCCATGCTTCATCTAGTTCATCAGCACTGGGAATTAATAGAAAATCTCTAGTACTACCTCTTTCAGTCATACCTTAATTATACTTCGCATGCTCAATACAAACATGAGCATAATTATGTTATCTGACGTTCTAGGTCCAGACTCTAAACTTATTAATCTTGAAAAACTCTTTTTGCAAAGAAAGCAATTGCCAAAACTAAAATTGTAAGGCCTAGCATCTTATAACTTACAACCGAGTGTTCAACTGATACGTGAGCAAAATAATCCATAATAAACATACTGTACTACAAAATCAAATGCGAATATTATTATAAGTATTGTTTTTGTTTCTTTGGCTGTTTTTTGCGTATTGTTAGTCTTTTATATTTTTTGTCCCATAACTGATTATCGTCTTCAACAACATAAGACAACCATGCCGCATCTTTTGTCGGTAAGCCGTATACTTGATAAGTCTTCATAATTACACCTCCCCAAATGCAATTAATTTACGCTACATTTTTATATTAAATAATATAGCTTTGGTCTGCAGTGCTAATTGTCACCATTTTTAAAAGATAATTGTCACATTTATACATTTTTTGCTTGCTTAATCATTTGTGAATTTTCCTGAGAATGTAGAACGATTATTTTTCCTGCATGGTTTGATTTACTGACAACAACTGGTAGTTCAGGAGAGAACACCTTACTGTTTGCCGCATGATCAATAATTAACCCAAGATACATTAGATTTGCTGCTATACGTTGACGTATTTTGTGTGATCGTTCACCAATGGTGCCAGCGAATACTACAGCATCTACACCCCCCATAGCTGCTGACATTGCGCCAATAGCTTGTTGAATTTTGTAAACGAAAATCTCAAGTGCTAGTTTTGCGCGAGAATCAGATTCTTCTTGCTCAAGTAAATCCCTAACGTCGCTCGATGTTCCACTTAGACCAAGTAAACCACTCTGCATATTAAAGTAATCGTGTAAATTTTGGTTTGTTAAATGTTTAGAGCGCTTAATTGATTCATATGCTAACATATCTACGGTACCGCTTCTAGTAGCCATGACCAAACCTTCAATAGGTGAAAATCCCATAGTGCTATCAATAATCCTACCATTTTCTACGGCGGCAACACTACAACCGCCACCAAGATGACAAATGACAATCCGCTTAGATAAAAGTTTATTCGACTTTAGTTGGTTAACGGCAGACTCAAATGACAAACCGTGGTAACCAAACCTTTTTATGTCAAGTTTATTGGCATCATGCAGAGGGATACCATAATACATGGCTCGGTTTGGTTTTTCACTCAAGAAGCTACTGTCTGACACGCCGACAAATTTAACTTTTTGAAATGTTTTTTCAAGTATTTTATGTTCGGCTAGCGTAGCGCCAATGTGCAGGGGTGCAGTCGACTCAAGACGTTCTAGGCGTTTTAACACGGCCTTTGTTAAAACATGGTTGCGCTGAAAAAACGAAGAGGGCGCAACAACTCTAAGCATAATTAAATTCAGTGTTTCTATAATGGATTCATCTAGCTCTTTAGCAATAATATCCGGAAGCTTAGTGGCAGAAAATGTAAGATGAACCAAGCCCGCTGGTCGTGAATATGGATGATTGGATGTCGAGTATACCACCTTGTTTTTTTCATACTCAAAGTGAATGCTCAGTAATTTTTTTGCCCCCTTATAGACAGCATATTTTCTACTAGCAGAACCTGGATTTGCAACTAATATTATCTTGTCCAGTGCCACGTTGAAATATCCTCCATATCAACGCCGTGTACTTTTATGTATGCCGTGTTTTGATCAAGTTTGGATTGATACTTATGTATTAATTGCTCAGCCACGTCATGACTAACTACATTTGTCGAAGCCAGTTTTTCAACCACGTCAATTGCTAGATGGAATCTATCTGTCCCATTTCTAACATGCATATCAAACGGCGTGGTAGTTGAGCCGGTCTCTTCATAGCCATGAACACTAAATCTTTGTGGAGAAGTATGAATGTAGTCATATAGTATCGCCTTAAGGGTTTGTGGGTATCCATGAAAGTTACATATAACTGGCTTGTCGGGTGTAAAAAGCATGCTAAAACCCTCTTTAGTTAGGCATGTGGCGCTTCTACCAAAACCACAGCTGGTCAACGACATAATATTGACAAACCTAAGCCTTACCTCCGGTAGATCATTTTTTAAAATATCTATTGCAGCTAGTGATTCGGTTGTTAAATAGTCACCGGCTGCCGTTAGAACAGCATGCGGATCTTCATCACTTGCAAAATCCCAAACCATTAAGCCTGCATCTACATTCTTTTTGGCAAGTTCGGGTGTTAAATATCTCGGTTCTTGAGTTTTGCCGGCTACAATTACATTAATTTGATCTACCGTACTTAAACAGTGCTCTAAAACAGCCAGGGTTGAATTACCGTCAGGAGGGAAGTAGACATCTACAAAATCACCCTGCCGTTGTAGTACGTCATCAATAAAACCGGGGTTTTGGTGAGAAAATCCATTGTGTTCTTGCCTCCAACCCGAAGAAGTAAGTATGTAATTAAGCGATGGTATGTCGCCATGCCAATCGACTTTGCGGGATTGGTGTAAAAATTTGGCATATTGATCTACCATACTGGCAATAACCTGAATGAATGCTTCATAACTCGCAAAAACAGCATGACGACCAGTTATTACATAGCCCTGAAACAAACCTTGAAGGTTGTGTTCACTTAGCATTTCAATAACTCTTCCATCTGGCGATAGGTCTTTATCCCATTCCATAATTGGTAAAGTCCAGCCACGTTTTGTGGTATCAAAAACTTTATCTAATTTGTTAGAGTATGTCTCATCAGGCGAGAAAAAACGGAAGTTATTGGCGTTACGTTTAAAGACCTCCTCAAGATATAAACCAGCCCGCCGCATGCTACTTGAGCCAATAGTTCCTGGTTTTTCAGCATCCTCGGCAAACATATCGGCGGATGGCAAATCTAGTGCCCTGTAAACAGGCTCTCCACCATAAGCATGTTTGTTTTTTCCCATTCGTTTATCATCAATTGGTACAAGGTCATGAAGAAAATCTCCAAAACCAGACTCTTTATTAAATAACTCGTTAAAATTATACGAACGCAGCCATTGTTCAAGCATTTGAAGCTGCTCAGGCTTAGATTTGGCTTCTGTTAATACAACCTGGTGCGATAAGTTATTGCCTTCAACTTTTTGACCATCTAGTGTTTTAGGCCCAGTCCAACCTTTATCTGTACGAAGAATAATCATAGGTAGTTTAGACCTCTCACTAAGTGGGCTGTGTTTGGCATCTATAATCATTTTATATGCGTGATTCAATGTATTTTGAAAATCATTGTGTATACGGGTTGACTGTTGAACAAGGTATGGTTCATAGCCGTAACCGCTAAACAGATTTGCCAGTTCTTCATCTTTCATTCTGCCAAAAATAGTCGGAGCAGAAATTTTATAGCCGTTTAAATGCAGTATTGGCAGAACCGTGCCGTTGATACTTGGGTGAAGCATTTTGTTGATGTGCCAAGCGCCGGCAGTAGGACCGGTTTCTGCTTCGCCATCACCAATAAGACAAGCAACTATTAAATCTTTGTTATCAAGCGATGCACCATAAGATGTAGATAGAGAATAACCGAGCTCTCCTCCTTCTAGAATTACACCGGGGGTACCAGGATTGCTATGACTAGGAAACCCATATGGCCAACTAAAATTTCTACATAAAAAACCGATGCCCTCATAAGTTTGTGTAGCGCTTGGGTAGTAGTCTTTTAAAGTACCCTCTAAAAATAAATTTGCTTGCAGGGCGGGGAAGGCGTGACCAGGACCAAGCACGAACAAAATTTCTTGATTTTTGTCTTTGGCTAGTTTATTAAGATGACTATATGCTAAGTTTACTCCAGGACCAGAACCCCAATGACCAAGCAACCTAGGCTTAATATCCTCAGTCCTCAGTGGTCGTTCGAGCAGAAAGTTGTCTTGTAAAAAAATCTGTGCCGCGGTTAAGTAATTTGCTGCCCGAAAGTATTGTTCAAACGATTTATTCTGACTATTCATGTTTACTTAATTGTATAGTTATAACGCTTATGCTACAAGGTTAATCATTATTAGTCTTATGTTAATATCTAGTTGATGCCCGTAGCACACCTGAAAAGAAAAATTGGCTTAGTTTCATTAACTCTATATGGTTTGGGGAATATTTTAGGTGCCGGTATTTACGTGCTCGTTGGCAAAGTTGCCGGTTATTCAGGTGGCAATACAACTTTGGCTTTCATAATTGCTATGACAATTGCAGCCCTGACAGCCTTTTCTTATATGGAACTGTCTGCCAGATACCCAGTTAGTGCAAGCGTATCAGTTTATTCATATAAAGCCTTTGGTAGAAAATGGTTATCGCTTAGCGTTGGATTAATCATGATCGCTGGAGGTATAACATCTGCTGCGGCTCTGGCTCAGGGCTTTGGTGGATATTTAAGCGAGTTTATTGCCATCCCTATTGCATTTTCAAGCGTCATACTTTTAGTTATTGTTGCATTACTTGCCGCCAAAGGTATTGGTGAATCAGTAAAGTCTGCCGCAATACTCACATTAATTGAGTTAGGTGGGTTACTTTTGGTTATTTGGGTTGGCCGAAGCACGCTAGGTAATTTTGATTACGGAAACGTATTTTCACTAGACCCATCAGTTGGCATTGCTGGTTTGTTAACTGGAGCCTTCCTGGCATTTTATGCATTTATTGGCTTTGAAGATATGGCAAACGTTGGCGAAGAAGTAAAAAATGTTAAACGCGTTATGCCTACGGCCATACTTTTATCATTATTAATATCAACTTCTGTTTATTTACTTATCGTGGTAGTTTCATTATCTACGGTATCAGTTAGTCAACTATCTAACAGTGATGCACCCTTAAGTCTGGTATATAACCTAAACGGTGGCAGGTTTCCGCAAGTCTTAAGTTTAATTGGAATGGTTGCGGCGGCAAACGGTATAGTTGTTCAGATGATTATGGGATCTCGTTTTTTATATGGTCTAGCTAAACAAGGCTGGCTAGACCAACGACTTGGCAATGTTAACAGTAAAACCAGTACGCCATTGATAGCTACCTTTACCGTGGCATTACTAATGATAATCAGTACATTATTACTACCACTAACAGCACTGGCAAAAATTACTAGTTTTTTAATTCTTGGAATATTTGCACTTGTTAATGGCTCACTAATTACCATCAAAAGGCACCATGACAAAAAAGTAAACAGTATTACGGTTCCAATTATTGTACCAATTCTAGGTCTTGTTACTTGCCTTAGTTTAGCAGGATATCAAGTTTATGTTTGGCTTTAATCACTGCTGTGACTTGTAGTCTGAAAACTTATAGATTGTAGGTTTTATACAAACAACTACATACTCACCAGCCGGTAAGTACATAATTGGAGGCATCTCGGCATGTTGTCCATCAAATCTTGGCCGAAGAATATCATGAAATATTTTCTCTTTTATTTTTTGATCCTGCTCAATATGAGCTATACCACTTAACTGTATTGTTTGCATGCTACTTGTATCAAAAACCGTGAAAGCAACTTTTGCATTACTCTGAATATTAGAAGCCTTGTGTGTTTTTTGCTTGGTCACGACGTATAAGTAGTTATTGCTATCAGATGCATAATAAACAACCGCGCCATGAGGAATGCCGTTTCCATCAATAGACGACAACACACCAATGTCGTGTGATACCAAAAAAATTCTAGCTCGTTGTGAAAGCTGCACCGGGTTTTGACCGTTCTCCATAGCAAAAGCTGGTAACTTAACGTCTGGCTCTGACTTTTCAGAGATATCCTTCTCGATCTGTCTTTTTTCAATAAATTTTACAAATCTCTTGGCGGCTTTAGTGTTTACATACCTTAACTTAAAATCGCCCGCTCTGGTATGCAGAATAACTGCCGAGTGACCACCTTGCTGATTAATGCTTACGCCACCAATGATGTCGTATGATAATTCATCGTTCTTGTGGTACAAAAATTTATGATCTAAATAAATTACTCTTAGGTCTGTAGCTACGATCATAGCAGAGCCGTTATCGTTTAACCCGTAAACAACACCACCGATATGCTCGTTGTCATGAACTAGAGAAGGAAGGTGTTTTGTTTCAAATTTAAGTAAACCATAGTTGGTCATACCGGCATTAATTAACTCTTTGCGGATTCTTTTTACATGTTCGGCTTTATCGTCACTCTTACTCATCTCCAGATTATTTTATCACTCCAGACAAAAAGTATCATCATTATTGCAATGTGATTACGCTTATGTTTTTATTAATGTTAAGATGCCTCTGCTTTCAAAACATAAAAAATTCCCAAATTTACTTAGGCAGTTAAACATAATCTCATTTTGTTTTATTATATTTTTTTCAATATTTCTAGGAGTTAATCAGGCATGGAAACTTCAAACACCCGATGTTATAAAGAATCAATGGATAGCACTACTGATAACTGCAACTTTATTTTTAATAATTTTGATACTGTCGTTAAAAAAGAAAGCTAGCCATGGTTACTATTATTCGTTAGTTTTCAGTCAAATAGTAACTTATACAGCTTTTATCTCTTATATAATCTACGCCCAGAGAGGGATGGCAAGCTCGGCAATTATTCTTTATGTCATACCAATATTAATTGCTGCGCTAACCAGGGCTTCTTGGGTTGTCATAACCACTTCGGTGTTGGCGGGCGCTTCTTATAGTTTATCGGCTTATAAGTATTTTGCTGATTTTCCAAGCGAGGGCTATAAAGCAGAACTATACGGTCAGATGTTATTCTACTTTTTGATTTTAATCCTTATAGGACGTTTAGTGCACATAGCTTTGGTCGAAAACAATAAGTATTAAATGTAAACTTTACAATTGTTTTGGTCTTATGCTTACTTTGTAGTAGTGTAAATAGTGTAATAGTAATTTAGACAAGGAGATACCATGGACGATCAAAACCCAGGTACACAACCACCAGCACCAGCTGATCCAATGCCAACGGATCCAGCTGCAACACCACCAGCACCAGCTGATCCAGCTCCAGCAGGTCCAGTAACACCACCAGCACCAGAAGCACCAGCTCCAGGCGCTGAAGGCGGTGACCAAGGTGTAGCACAGCCAGGCGAGAACGTACCGCCAGCTGGTAGCCCTATGTAAATAAGTCTTTCGACTTAACTAAACAGCCCATAACTTTGGGCTGTTTTTATTTATAAGCAATTGTAGTAAAGTACTGGAGTATGTTTAGAGTTTCACAGAGTGAGTTTGAAGAACTTGTTAATAAGGCTATAGATGCCTTGCCAAAAAAATATTTAGCGAGATTAAACAACGTAGTAATTGTAACCGAAGACGAACCTACACCCGAACAAAGAATTAAGCTGCACCTGCATAACGGTCAAACTTTATATGGTTTGTACGAAGGCATACCAATGACCCAAAGAGGCACCAACTACAATATGGTGTTGCCAGATAAAATTACCATCTTCAAACTACCTATAGAATACGGAGCCAATAATTACACTGAGCTACAAGAGCAGGTAAGGCACACTCTGTGGCACGAAGTAGCCCACTTCTTTGGGCTTAACCATGATGCAATATATCAAAGAGACGGCACACATCCGCCCGAAAAATAGGCTATAATATAATTATGAAAAAACTTAAGAGAAATCTACCTTGGCTTCTAATTATAACGAGTGTAATTGGCTTATTAGCTTCATTTATATTAACAATGGACAAAATAGAGCTGTTAAAAAACCCCGACTACAACCCTTCATGTAACTTAAATCCAGTTCTCAGTTGTGGTTCGATTATCGGTACAGATCAAGCTGCAGCTTTTGGATTCCCAAACCCTGTTATTGGTCTTGTTAGCTTTTCTGTCATTATTACTATCGGTGTCGGCATATTGGCTGGTGCAAAATACAAAAAATGGTTCTGGAAAGGCCTGAATATAGGTGCCTTACTTGGATTTATTTTTATTCATTGGCTAGTTTATCAAAGTTTATATACGATCGGCGCACTGTGTATTTACTGTATGATCGTATGGACTATGACTTGGATTATACTATGGTATGTAACCCTATATAATTTGGACGAAGGCAATATTAAGGCTCCAAAAAGCTGGGATAAACTTGTATTTTTTGCCAAAAAACATCATCTTGATATTTTATTGACTTGGTTTGTAATAATTATCGCCTTAATTATTGAGAACTTCTGGTACTACTGGGAAACTCTCCTTTAGAATTACAGCTTTTATAAGTACAATATTGTCTACATGGACAAATTTGAGAATAGTTATAGTTTACTAAATAAGCAGCAGCGTGAAGCAGTAGACCAAATTGATGGGCCATTGTTAATAATTGCTGGCCCCGGAACCGGCAAGACACAACTGCTCAGCACACGGGTGGCAAACATTCTTAAAAAAACTGATGTTCAGCCTAGCAATATTCTTTGCTTAACATTTACTGAGTCTGGCGCACACAACATGAGAGACAGACTTAAAGATATGATTGGTGATGAAGCTTATGATGCGACAATAAGTACTTATCATAGTTTTGGCAGCGAGATTATCAAAAATTATAGCGAATATTTTCAGCAAATTAGTATCGAACGTACCGACGACATTAGAATGGAACGGCCAATTGATGAATTGGCCCAGATTCAAATTGTAGAAAAAATTATCGAAAACTTGCCATTTGATAACCCCTTATTGTCAGCTCGT
>JAGQMZ010000060.1 GCA_020428405.1 Candidatus Saccharimonadota bacterium
CAAAAGAGTTATCGATGTTTTGAACCCTACTGGTTCTACAATAGATTCTCTTTCTAATCTTAGCCTACCAGCAGGCGTAGGTATTTCCATAAAAATGTAATGCTTCATTAAGCATAATGAATTTGTACTAATGATTTAATTTAGAACTATGGTGAGAGTGTGCACGCAACCAAAATGATGAAATGGTTACGCGCAACACGCTTATTGATTAAAAGGTTTTTGTTGTTGGTAATTGTAGTCTGTACAATCTAGACTTATTACCCAGCCCTCATTGGTGTGTGGGCAAATAGGATGTTGGCGGCTAAATGTTGTAAGACCGTATGCTACTAGTGTAAGTAGTAACAATACAGCAATTACCGAGATAATATTCCTAAATGCTTTGAATAGCTTCCACAATCCAATTCTTATAAAAAACCTTTTCCCAAACAGCTTTACCCTTCTATGGGTGTATTGAGGTGTAGGCATATTTGCCTCCTTTTATATTGGGATAAATTCAAGTGTGGATTATATAACGATTATAGGTTATTGCAAAGCTTGACTTCATGCATAAAAAAATGGTAAATTAGCGCCCTGCCCAATCTGACAAGAAACGGAAAAATTTATGAATAAAAATGTAATGAAAAATCCAATATTAAATCGCCCAAACGCTCTAAACAGAGTGTGGTTTTTCGTTGGTTCCAAAATCCAGCGGAAACAGGGTCGGTATCGATTACTTACGTAAATAACAGCTATTTGGCTGTGTAATGAGCACGAACCGACCCTAGTAGGTCGGTTTTTTAGTGCTCTTTAACAATTTAAGGAAGCTTATGAAGCTTTTACATCAACCCAACAAGGAGAGTGAAAAATGGGTTTTTTACGCGATGTTTTAAAGTTGATTGGACCTTATAAACGTAATCTGTTTTACGTTTGCATAATGCTTAGTTTTTTTGAAGCATTACGTGTTGTGGAAAATAGATTCTTAGGTTTACTAATTGATGATCTTGTAGCTTTATCAATTGTAAACACCATATTCTTGATTTACTGGGTAGCATCTTCTTTATCCCGTTGGATATTTGATGCTTTTGCTGACTATTCAATAGTCAAGTTGATTATCAGCTTAGACTACAGGATTCCCGATATTTCGATGCAGCACCTAATGCGTCTTTCCATGAACTTTTTTAGTGGTGCAGGAACTGGAAGAATGGCGAAACGCATTGAAAAGGCTACTAACAGCATGTCCGACTTAATACAAGCTTTCACTTGGGAGTTTTTAAGTTCAACAATACAATACATAACTACCGGTGTTTACTTGTACTACATGGAAAAATCTTGGGGGCTAACTTTACTTTGTGTTGCCCCAGCGTTTATTATTTCAACTTCTCTGCTAAACAAAATCAAGCAGCCAATGAGAAAAGTGCGTCACGATCTGTATGAGGAGTCTGGCCATTTGCTCTATCAAATTCTTTTGAACATCCCTGTAATCAAAGCATTTGCCCAGGAAGTATACGAGTCCGATATGTATCGAAAGGTGCTTTCGCGTATCTTTAAAGTTTCACTAAAAGAGTTCAAATACGATGCGTTATTTAACCTTTTAAGAAACTCCTTAATTACAGTAACACTTGTCACAATTTTCTACATTGGTGCAAATGGTATTATCGCGGGGAAAATTAAGGTGGGAGATGTTGTTGTAGCAATCAATCTTGCTACTGCCGCTTCAATTTCTATGTTTAGATTAACTCGTATTTACGTAAGAATCATGGACAACTATGAAGCAATATCTCGGGTAGCACGTTTTTTGGAAGTAGTACCAGATGTTGAAGATGCCCCAGATGCTATTGAACTAACCAGTATGCAAGGAGAGGTTGAATTTAAGAATGTCAGCTTTTCGTACCCAACGGGAGCAACTATCTTTGACGATGACAAAGACAACAGTGCATCCAAAGCTAACAGCCAAAGAGAATGCCTAACCGACATATCTTTTTCAATAAAACCAGGTCAGACGGTTGGTATTGTTGGTCCATCGGGTAGTGGCAAGAGTACACTTATGAACTTGTTAATGCGCTTTATGGATCCAACAAAAGGGCAGGTTTTAATTGACGGTGTCGATGTTAAAACATTACAGCAGCAATCTTTTC
>JAGQMZ010000061.1 GCA_020428405.1 Candidatus Saccharimonadota bacterium
ATTGTAATTGGTATTTTCGCGCTTATTGGCGGCTTTGGTGCTGGAGGTCCGTTACCTCAAGGATTATTTAATGCTGCATATTGGACTCTTGGATGGGCAGCATATGCCGTGCCAATAGGCGTAATTTTCTTGGGTGTTTTTAAATTAAAAGACGAAGAAAAAGAATTATCTTTTGGTAAAACAGCCTCAATGGTAGCTTTTTGGGTGCTATTAGCTTGTTTCGCACATGTAGCGTTTGTAACCAAAGCGGAGTTTAGTGGTTACAGAGGTGGATACGGTGGTGCTGTTGGTGAATTATTTGGTGGAGGCACATTGAATGCTATTTCTCAAATCCCTGCCAGCATAATGTTCTTGGTTTTTGCCGTTTTGGCTTTGTTTTTTGCATTTAGTATTCCGCCTCATGCTTTTACAGCCTTGCTTTCTATATTTAAGGCAAAAGAAGCCGGAGATGAAGATTTAGAGTCTATGAAAGAGCAGTCAAATTTTACTCTTAACGAAGGTGTGCCAGTAGAAAGAAGCAAAGCCTCGGCCGGAACAGTTATTAAAAATAGTGCCCAAAAGCTATCGGCTGATGAGAACCACGAGGCGTTAACTACAGCCAGTGATCCAGACTGGAAGCTGCCAAGCATAGATTTACTGAATCAAAAACAAGATAAAGCAGATGCTGGTGATGTTGAAGGCAATGCAGAAACTATTCGTGAATCTTTATCTAACTTTAATATTAACGTAGAGATGGAAGGGGCGAACATAGGCCCTCGTGTTACGCAGTTTACTTTAAAACCATCTAACGGTGTAAAACTTAATAAACTTGCAGGATATGCAGATAACCTAGCATATGATTTAGCAGCAACATCTATAAGAATTGAGGCGCCAATTCCTGGTAAAAGGGCAGTTGGTATTGAAGTGCCTAACGTTAAGTCTGCTACTGTAAGGCTTAGTAGTGTTATGCGGTCAGCCGATTGGGGCGGAATGAAGAGCCCGCTTGGCTTCGCTATAGGTAAGGACATTTCAGGTTCAGCCGTAATGGGAGCCCTTGATAAGATGCCTCATTTGCTTGTTGCTGGTCAAACTGGCTCAGGTAAATCTGTAATGATTAATACAATCTTAACTAGCTTACTTTATCGTAATAGTCCGAGTGACTTAAAGCTGATTTTGGTTGACCCTAAGCAGGTTGAGCTAAAGCCGTATGACGAAATTCCACATCTGTTAACACCAGTTATAACAGAGCCCGAAAAATGCATTAGTGCACTTAAATGGACAGTTGCAGAAATGGAACGTCGCTATAAGGCGCTAAGCGAAGTACGTGTTCGTAACATCGTAGAATACAATAATCAAAAGAAGGAAGAGGGTATGCCCTATATCGTGGTTGTGATTGATGAGCTTGCCGATTTGATGATGATGGCCGCGCGAGACGTAGAAGCACTAATTGTGCGTATAGCTCAAAAAGCCAGGGCAGTTGGCATTCACCTAATACTCGCAACTCAACGACCAAGTGTAGATATTATTACAGGTTTAATAAAGGCTAATGTTCCAGCTCGTATTGCTTTTACTACGGCGAGCCAGGTAGACTCTCGTACTATTATTGATCAGCAGGGCGCAGAAAAACTACTAGGACAGGGTGATATGCTGTTCTTGACAGCCGATATGCCAAAACCAAAACGTGTTCAGGGTGCTTTAATAACAGATGACGAAACCAATAAGGTAACAGACTTTATTCGTTCACAAAGAGAACCTCAGTATGACGAAGAGATTGTTAGCCAGCCAGTTCAACTTAATGGACGTGGTGGTATAGTGACACAAATTGATGACACAGAAGAGCCAATTTATAAGGACGCAGTGCGTGTAGTTGTTGAGGGGCGCAAGGCTAGTACAAGCTTACTGCAGCGCCGCTTAAGAATTGGTTATGCCAAAGCTGCGCGCTTAATTGAAACAATGGAAGAACAAGGTTTAATTGGCCCAGCCGACGGATCCAGGCCACGAGAAGTGCTGATAAACTCTATGGACGAGGTATTTGGTGACGCAGGCCAACA
>JAGQMZ010000062.1 GCA_020428405.1 Candidatus Saccharimonadota bacterium
TAATAGCCACTCTACGCTTTAGTATTTCTCTGTCATTCTTTTCTTTTATTTCTGCAAAGATTTTCTCATTGGGCTCTGGGTTTTTGCTGTAGCTTCTAAGTCTTAGTTTTTTTCTATGGAGGTTACCATCCATTTTTGAGTAAAAGGCTTGCCAATCGTGCGTGTCAAAATATATTGAGTACACTCCATAGTAGTCATCTTTTGAAAACTTGTCGCGAACCATAATTTGATCCAACTGCGCGATTATGTGGTCAACCATACTAAGTGGCACCAAATACTTGAACTCTTGGCGATCAAATGCCATCTTAGTGTGCGA
Source organism: Candidatus Saccharimonadota bacterium (assembly GCA_020428405.1). GTDB lineage: Bacteria > Patescibacteriota > Saccharimonadia > Saccharimonadales > JAGQNJ01 > JAGQMZ01. The sequence continues at coordinate 317 of JAGQMZ010000062.1, forward strand.
AGCAAGATTTCTAACCTTTTTGCTCGTGCTTGGCATGGTGTTTACTATCTTTCATTAGTTTTGCATGTGATATTTTAACTTTTACCGCTCTATATACGTTGAATAAGAGTGCCCCGAATAGAGAGGCTCCAATCATTGCAAGCGCAACAATTATGTTAGTTCTTGTTTGATCACGATTAGCCGCACTCTCATTGGCTATCTGTTGAGAAGCCTCCTCTGCTATCTTTGCCTCCTCTTCAGCCTGCTCTTGTAATAACTCTTCTTCTGTTTTATCGCCATCCTGTGATGTACTACTTTCATCAGTGCTAGACTCACTAGATTCTAGCGTTGTGTCTTCTCTGTTAGATACAGATGGCTGACTTATCTTTGGGTAAGCTATTGTTGAGCATCCACTCCCAGCTGAAGAGGGGTTGTTGGCACTAGAAGGTGTTCCGCCACTTATAGCGCTTGCTGCCCAACAAGCAGCTTGCGTTTCATTAGCATTGGTTCTCACTAAGCTTAAACTTGGTCCTCCATCTTTTGGAGAAGACGGCCATGCCCCACCATAGCTATAACTAACTTGAGTTTGCACAACACCATTTTTGCTTATTGATATTAGTTCGCCACCGCCCCGCAATTTCCCACCATACTGGCCAAATACCCTTGCACCCGGATTATTAGATTTAAAGACAGATAAATTTCTAACAATGACCCCATACTGGCCAGGGCCTAGTGTAGTACCTCCGGGAAAAGTGTAGTCAACACCAAATAATGCCATTCCTCCCAAATTCACAGTTGTGTCGCTACCATTATAAATTTCTAGAAATTCTCTATCACCATTGCCGCTTGGGTCATACATTATTTCTGTAATACGTATCTGGCTTGATGCAGCAAAAACTGGCTTTGATGCAGCTATCATCAATAAAATAATACTCAGTAATAAGATGGGTAAAATGATGTACCAAATAGATGAATTTTTGTTTATTTTTAAGTTCATTGTATTCTTACATTTTATAGGTCTGACAATCTTTTATCAAACAGCTTAAGCTATAATGGTCGTGTATGAAGAAGGTTTTGATATTATTATCTTTAGGGCTGGCATTAATTATGCTGTTATTACTTGTTGCACTCAACTATCTAGCCAAACAACCTCAAGAAAAAAGCGCAACCTGCCAAAATATACCCCTATCTGAAATCACTAGCCAACGTTCTTTAGGTCTACTCATTAGTAATAGGCAACTTTTAGCTATAAAGCTTAGTAATGAGAAAAACTTTAGCCCACCGGGCGGTCACACCTCAGGAAATGAAGAACCAAAGTCTACCCTTAATCGTGAACTAAAAGAAGAGTTGGCTTTCTCAGTTGATCAAGAAAACCTTAGCGAGTACCGAGTTTTTTGCAATATTGAACTTGGCGAAATTCAAAGAACCTACTTCTACCTTATTGATGCGCCAGAGGATGAAGCGATAAATATTGTAAGTGAAGATGATTCTCTTAAATGGGTCAGCTATTCATTTGTGAACGACGGCAAAGCGGATCAAGAACTCAAACAAGCATTGTTTTATTTAAAGTCAGACCAGATAATAGACTAGCAACTCCGCTTATGCTAAAATTACATCAAGGAAAACAG
>JAGQMZ010000063.1 GCA_020428405.1 Candidatus Saccharimonadota bacterium
GAGAACGCAATGTTGGTTGGCGCATTGATTACTGGCTGGCGAATAAGTCAATCGTCGATAAAATAAAATCTGCCAAAATTCATGCCGACGTAATGGGCTCTGACCACTGCCCAGTGAGCATAGAATTATGAAAAAGTTTGCGGTGTTTGATATAGATGGGACAATCTTTAGGTTCGCACTGTTTCATAGTATCGTTGACCAACTTGTGCTTGATGGATTTTTTAGCGAAAAGACGGCAAATAAAATAGAACAGGGAAGAAAAAGTTGGCGAACTCGCTCACACCCAGAAGCATTCTGGGATTATGTAGAAACTTCTGTTGACGCATATTTTAAATCTATAAAAGACCTTACCCAAAAACAGTTTAAGAAAGTTGTTGATGAAGTTTTTGATAGAGAAAAAGATCACGTGTATGTTTATACTCGCGAATTAATAAAAGATTTTAAACAAAAAAGTTATACGGTTATTGCAATATCTGGTTCTCAAATGGAAATAGTAGAAAAATTTGCCAGGTATTACGGTTTCGATAAATGGGTAGGTAATGAGTATGAGGTAAAGAATGGGCATTTTACGGGTAATATATCCGGCTCACACAAAGACAAACACCACATTATTAAACAACTAATAACCGAACATGATTTAGATATTAAAGATAGTTACGGTGTAGGGGATACCGACAGAGACATCACTATGCTAGAATCGGTCGCTAACCCAATTGCCTTTAATCCTAACCAACAGCTGTTTGATCATGCCAAGAAAAATGGATGGAAGATTGTTGTAGAGCGAAAAAACGTAATCTACGAATTGGGGCAAAAAGGTGAGTCATACATACTGGCATAAGCAATCATCTAGTAAACCTTTATACCCGGATTTAATTTGGGATAGGCCAGAGAATAAAGCTCATGCTGGTAAAATGCTAATCATTGGCGGAAATGCTTATAGCTTTTCAGCAGCTGGTAGTGCATATCAAAACGCTGTAAGAGAAGAAATAGGGTTAGCTAAGGTACTGATCCCTGACTCCCTCAAGAAAACTGTTGGCCAAATACTTGAGAATGGTGAGTTTGCACCTAGCAACAAAAGTGGCGGCTTTAATAAACAATCGTTAAGTACTTGGTTGGATTTAGCCGAGTGGTCGGATGGAGCATATATTCCTGGCGATCTTGGCCGGAACAGCGAGACAATGATTGTACTAGAAAATTTTATTCAAAGATATAACGGAATTATTACGATTACCAACGATGCGCTAGACCATTTGGTTCTTAATCCAGACGTATGGCTTGACAGAGATTCTACCATTGCAGTTACAAGTTTTGGACAGCTACAGAAGCTCGCTATAAATAGTAAGTTTCAAAAAGCTTTTACGTATGATATGCCAATAAATAATTTGGTTGAAAACTTGCATTTGTTTACAACAATCCATTCTGTGCTAATTGTTTTAAAACATAATAAAAAAATATACGTAGCAAAAGATGGTGAAGTCAGCACAACAGAAAGTAATCAAGACAACCCTGTTTGGCGAGTAGAAACCGCTGCAAAAGTTACAGTGTGGGGGATTCAAAACCCGAGCAAATTATTTGCTGCTGTAACAACCGCCGTCTATGAAATGGCAAAAAATTAATCCAACCCAGTTTTACTCTTCAGTACCAAACTGATCTTCTGTATCAACTTCAATTTCAGAATCAATTGCAATACGACTAACTCCAACTACCATTATTGTTTCATGAAATGGTTTTCCTGTTCTTTCACTTTCTGCTCGCTTCATCCTGTTCAGCTCCTTTATGCTAGGGTATTCCGGAAATTCATTCATAATATTTTACCTCCACAGATTTAATTTGGTGGGCAAGGAGAGACTCGAACTCTCACTCCCGAGGGAACACGATTTTGAG
>JAGQMZ010000064.1 GCA_020428405.1 Candidatus Saccharimonadota bacterium
TATAAATGTGTTTTTTATCTCCTGATTTGGAGGGTGCTTTTAGAAAGCTTAAAAACATTTATATATGATGTAATCTCACTCCATCAAACCAAAATGTAAGTTTTTACACTAAGGTTGCGCATATCTCTGTTTTTGTTATCTACTTGCCGGTGGCGTTTTGTTGGTTAGGCGCTTAGCCGAGGGGCAACATTGCTGTTGCAAGGATTCCCCATCCTGCGGCTAAACAAGTGTAATAAAATGCATGCTCAAAAGCATTGTTCACGTGATTGCGCTCTGCAAAGAAACGCATACCTACCATAACTGCTCCCAGCACTACCAACCAGATGGTGATATAACTAGGTGTCATACCCCCATAAGTAGGTAATGTTGTTGCATTAATAAAAACAATTGCCGCTACCATAGCGATCATGGAATTGCGATACACCCGGGGTGTGGACCACAAAGCAGCGTAGACTGCCGAAAAAGCAGTCAGTTGCCACAAACCGGAAATGACCCACACGATGATTCCGATCATCAGGGCCATCAAACCGGCACCAATTTCCCACCCAGTGATGTTACGTTTTTCGTTCATGTTTTGTTTCAAGCTCCTTGTTCAGTGTTTTTTGTTGTTAAAGCAAAAGATAATGACTAATTTTATCCTTTATCTATGAATCCAGTATTAATTTGGTGTCCCTATGGTTGATATATCAATGTTTAGTTGTTACAGTGTTTAGCTGATACAGCAGGTTTTATAGCTTAAGAGCCTTTTATTACTTCTGATCTAAAATCCCTTTATTATAGGCATATTCTAAATAGTTTGAGTATTTTTCAAGTAATTGGTTTTCTAACAGCCCTAAATTCGTGAATGCATATGATGGGATAGCAGCAAAGTCAAAGTTTTTTATATTCGGATAAAGTTTATCCTTGATTTGTTGAAGTTCTTGGACACTTTTTGGTTCTTTGTCACCGTATAGGACCAAAAATTCTACAAAAACCGGGATGCTTGCAAGTTTTTTGAGAGCTTCCGCCAATTTTTCGTTTTCTTTACCAAAGCCATCTGTAACAACTACAACCAAAACAGGGTTATGTTCCTTCGTTAATTCAGCGCTGTAGCTATTGTAGATTTCGTTAATAACTGGTGCATATGCCACATCTTTTGCAGTATCCCTGCCAACAAAATTATCAATATAATTGTCGACATTAGCAGGATTTAACAAAGTATTAATTTTTTCTATTTTATTTCCTTTTGTTGTGTAAACATGCACATGAGCATCGTCATCAAGTATTAGGCTCATATCGGCTAGTTTTGAAAAGATTAAATCAATCCATCTATCAGAAAATAACTGTGTGTCTTTGTTCATAGAGGCACTTTTATCCAGAACAATAACCATCTGTTGGTCTCTCCTGATTTTGTATTTTGCTACGAGGTTTTCAAGTTTGGATTCGTAGGTCGTTTCAAATTCGCTAGGATTTCCAAGACTTTTGATTTTCTCAACTATTCCAGTCCACCAGAGGAGTACTATTCCAAGACCTACAACATTTATTATCAAAGTTACTTTTTGTGCACCAAAATCAGATAAAATATTTGTGATAAAAGTCAGTGCCTTAAATATTGGACTATTTATGGCATACTCTGCGCCATATCCTAAACCTTGTGCACTAAACCAAGCACCTCCAAAATAATAAATTATAGATGCCACTAGCGCTAAAATTACAAAAATCTGCAATGCTTTTCCAACTTCTCCTTTTTTTGATTTGATTGCATATAGTGCTAAAACACCCCATACAAAAATCCCTTGAGTCCAGGATAAGAATGTTAGGTATCTGATTGCAGGATGTAGCGGTATTGAAGCTATGGCACCACCACTAGCTATTTCTGCATAACCTAGTAAAAAGGTTTG
>JAGQMZ010000065.1 GCA_020428405.1 Candidatus Saccharimonadota bacterium
GGCTGGTCTTGCAGTGGCACAAATTTCAGAATTCTCTCTTATTTTAATATTACTTGGTGCTAACAATGGCCAGCTTTCTGACCAAGTCATATCACTCATGATGGTAGTGGCACTAATAACAATTGCTATTTCCTCCTACATGATTATTTACTCCGATGGACTATTTAGAACATTAGACAAATACCTATCTTTATTTGAGCGTAAAAAGACACGCCATGAGCACGAGCACCGCAAAAATGTAGAAGCCGTGTTGTTCGGATTTAAAAAAGGTGGAAGTGAATACACCAGTGTGTTTAAAAAGTTAGATAAAAAGTTTGTAGTTGTAGATTACGACCCAGAATCAATAGATGAAATTGAACGTCGCGGCCTAGATTACATTTACGGCGATGCTACATCATTGCAACTCTTGGAAGAAATAGACTTTAGTAAAGTTAAGTTAGTAGTTAGCGTAATGACAGATCACGACACAAATATATTTATTCTGCACCACCTCCAAACGCAAAACCCGTCTGCCGTAGTTATTTGTCATGCTGATAACATTCATGAAGCAATTGAGCTTTACGGTCTAGGTGCCAGTTTTGTAGTACTACCCCATCACATTGGCAACGAAAAGGTTAGCGAATTTATTAAAAAGAACGGCTTTAAAAAGAGTGAGTTTAATCGCTACCGCAAAAGCCACCTTAAATATCTACAAACTCACTTTGAAGCCCCCGAAACCGACTAATCAATATCTAATAAAAGATTGACATGTGACTACAAAGTGGGTACAATGTAACCACAATGGCAACATACCCTGCAAAATTAATTAAAGACGGAAACAGTACGGCAGTGCGTCTGCCTAAAACACTGCTTACTTTGAGTGGTCTTAAAGGTAATGTTAGGCTAAAGGCAGAAAAAGGCCGAATTACAATAATCGATTCACGCGATCCACGAGCAGGCTGGGAGTCTCAAATCAAAGCAATTAAAGATTCTGCAGTATATTGCTTAGATGACACAGAATTACAAGACTGGGACGTTACTGCTAGTGATGGAATTAAATGACCAGACCTTCTTCAATAAGTCAGTTTGATGTTTACTGGGTTAACCTAGATCCTACTATTGGCCGTGAAATTAAAAAAACCAGGCCAGGAATTGTTGTATCGCCCGTTGTTATGAATGACGCCTTAGACACAGTTATTATTGTTCCTCTTACCAGTACAATAATTGATTGGCCTTTTAGGCTTAGCATTAAATTACACGACAAGATTTCTTCTGCTGCATGTGATCAACTACGTTGCGTCAGCAAACAACGACTCGGCAAGAAAATAGCAAGCTTAAACCCTTCACAGAAAAAACAACTCAACAATGTGTTAAATGATATTTTTGCGATTTAATACTTAATTGATTTCAACGTACTAGTATTTTGTATCTTAGTTTAACCGCTACCACAAAAGCCATCTTAACTATCTAAAACCCGCTTTGAAGGCCCCGAACTTACTAGTATAAGATGTTATCTTTTATAAAGTTTAGAACGTCCGGGTGTATAAGCTTGCTTGTTCCCGTTTTATTAATCTCGTCGCGTATTTTCGATGAAGAAACTTCAGACCATACTTCTGGTAAAATCTTTATTTTTAAATCTGGGTTTTTTTCACTTATTTTTTTCAAGTTGCTCACAACTGCGTCTTTTTCAGAATTTTTTCTTAGTACCACACACAAGTTAAAGTTGGCAATCAACTTGTCAAAGTCTT
>JAGQMZ010000066.1 GCA_020428405.1 Candidatus Saccharimonadota bacterium
TAGATACTAAAATTAAATCTTTAAAACACGGTTTAGACACACGTTTAGATAAATCGTATAAAGATGGTGCCGATTTGTCTGGCGGTCAAAAACAAAGATTATCTATAGCAAGAGCATTACTAAAACCCTATAATTTATTAATTTTAGACGAGCCAACATCTGCTGTAGATGCTAAGGCCGAACGCCACATCTTTAATAGTATTATGGAATCTAGTAAGCATGCTACCGTTTTAATTGTTTCTCACAGATTTGCAACAGTAAGAAAAGCAGATTACATATATGTTTTAAACGAAGGTAAAATTGTAGAACAGGGTACTCACCAAAGTTTAATGCAAGATAACGGCATATATGCCGAGCTATATAATATTCAGGCACAAGATTTTGCTTAAATATTAGTATTTAATGTTTTTGCTCAATAAGGTACTATAATATGTATAGTTAGTGTAGTTATTATAAGGGAGCAATATGTCTAAAAAGAGTTTAAAGTCTAAAAAAGTTCAGCCAAAACCTGCAAAAACGGTTATTTTTACAAAAAAAGATAATTCTAGACTTTCTAAGTTAAGTTTATTCTTTTTTGATAAACCACGCTTAACGGCTCTGCTATTTGTATTTATTTTTGCATTTGGGATATTAAGCTACACCACGTTATTAAAAAGAGAGGGCTTTCCTAGCATTAATATACCCGTAGCTAGTGTTTCAGGGGCATATTTTGTAAACGATGCAAATAAAGTAGATCAGCAAGTAACGTTGCCTATTTCTAAGTTAGCATCAGAGCAAGAAGGCGTTGCCTCTGTTAGTGCTACTAGTTACCCAAACTTTTTTAGTGTAATTGTTCAGTACAACGATTCGGTAGATGCCCAAATTGCGGCTCAAAGCCTTGAGCAATCTATTAAAGATAGTAATATTTTGCCATCTCAAGCTCAGGTAAGCGTTAATGCGCCTTATTTTTCACCAATTGGCATTAGCTCTAGGCCTTTAGATGCAGCTATTTCTTTTTATGCAAAAGAAAATCAGCCTACCAGTGACATAGTATTAAATGCTGATAAATTTGCAGATGAACTGAAACAAAAAAACCTTTCACTTGTAAGTGATGTATTTGTTTTAAATCCATTTGAGCAAGCTCAAAACCCAGTTACTGGCAAAACCGAAATTGTACAAAAAACTTTTGATAGATTTGGGCATGCTGTTAATAATGGTAATGAACAAACAAATGAATTTTATAATTCTGTGTTAATTGGCATTGCTATGATAGAGGGAGCAGATTTACTTAAGTTTGATGAACAAGTTAGAGATGCAACACAAGAAATAATTAGCCAAGGGCAATTTCCTGGTTATGAAGCAACAGTTAGTGCTAGCTATGCGCCATCTATAGAAGAAAACATATCAGAGCTTCAAAGAGAACTTATAATTGCCTTAATTGCGGTGCTTATTGTTGGTTCTATTGTTATTGCTTTTAGAGCTTCTGCAATAACGGTAATATCTTTAGTATTAGTTATTTTTGCAGTAATAGGGTTGTTATATATTTTTGGTTATACACTTAATGTTATTACACTATTTGCTCTTATATTAAGCTTGGCTTTATTGGTAGAGGATACAATCATCATGACAGAGGCAATAGATGCTAAGCGTA
>JAGQMZ010000067.1 GCA_020428405.1 Candidatus Saccharimonadota bacterium
CTATAACGACAAATCGTTTTTCATCAAAAAATCCATTGCAGGTGAATATAGTAAGCTTTGAATTTGTTGAACCATTTAAAATGTGGGTTTGCTCAGGAGTTACATTAAATGCAGAAATAACCACAAATGTTTGTGTTGTTTTGTCACTATACTCAACTTGTATTTGAGATCCAGTTTTTATGGAATACATGTTGCCTAATAAGTTTGGTGTGTTATGGCCGTAAATTACGCTGTTACCAATTTCTCCTGGAAGGGGAGACTCTTTAAGGTACAAAAGGCCGTTATCAATTTCTTCCCAGTCTCCCTCAATAATTTCTGTAGGATAAATTGGTAAGTCTATGCTTAGTTCAGAAATTACTAATTGTGTAGGTAATTTCTCTGTTGATATTTCGGTTTTTACTTCAGCTGTTTGAACTTTTGCAAAGCTTTTTGCTGCAAAAGTTAAGAAAACTGAAAGAGATATAAAATTAATAACTACTAGAAGCTTTTTAGTGTGTTTTAATAGTTTTTGCATTTTTTTCCTTGGCACCTATTACTAACAAAAGCCAAAGAGAAACTAACCATGCAGCAAGGGAGACTATTAAGGTTTTATTGTATCCAGTGGATGCAAGTCCAAATACCTGCCCACCAATACCTGCAACTACTCCCTCTTTATCATCATCATCTTTGTCGTCGTCATCGTCATCATCCTCCTTATCTTTTTTCTTGTCATCGTTCCCTCCTCCTCCAGTTGGTTTGCAAATATAGTCTTCATTTTTGGCCAAATAAGGGTCCTCTTCTAATCCCCATGACGCGCCATTAGGTACAAAAATCCATCCTAGGGATTGCAAGTGCTCAATATTAGCAAAAGACATTCCGCCAATGTTCCACCAATTAGTCTGTACACCTGTTGAACCTTCATCAGGGCAATAGCATTGAACTAATGTATCTTCACTTAATCTGTATACAGTATCTGCACCTATATTAGTGTTGTAGTCACCTACTATTCCATGTGTGCCGGTAGTATAGCTTGCAACAGTAGCTCCTTGCGGACTAGTGCACTTAGGGAAAGTTGGTTCAATTGTTTCTAATGCGTATGACGTGTTAACGCTTACAAAGAAGTAACCAAAAAGGGTCAATATTATTATAAGTTTCATTCGTGTCCTGCTGTTCATTAGTATTACAGGCAGGAACTCTTAATACGCGAGGATTATAGGATATAAAAAATGTTTTTGCAAGTAATATTAATATCTAAATAGTTGATGCAAAAACAACCTAATTCGGTAAATGAGTGTGCGATTTGTTTTTTCTAATACTATGTCTATATTGTGTCTTCCACTCACAAGAACCTGGGCGCTATCAAACCCTTCTTTTTGTGCTGTTAAAATATTTTGGTATGTTAAGTAAGGTATTGCGTAAATACCATTTTTATCTGTGACTGTATGTCTGGTTCCTAGAGTAATGGCAACATTTACCATTTTGTTATCAAGCTCATCTTTTATATTTCCTGTTATGCTTTCTGGAGAAAAGTACTTTGTTATTGTTTCTACAGCTGGGTTTGGTGTTAAGTCTTTGTTCCATATTTCTGTTGTGCCTCCTACGCTGGTCCAGTAGTTAAT
>JAGQMZ010000068.1 GCA_020428405.1 Candidatus Saccharimonadota bacterium
AAAACTACCTGTAGCGGATATCTTATTTTTTGTATAAAAAGCATTGATACCCATAGTTTGCATATTGGCTAATGAAAAGTCCTTTCTATGCTGCATATACAAATTCATAAGTAATGCAGAAAATGCCCATTCTTCGCTTACTTTGTATTTTGCCCAAACAAACTGCATAGACTTATATGGCTGACTTGCAGAATCATTATATGTTGTGGTGGCGACCATTTCATTATTCTGATTAAATGCAGCACCCACATCTAACTTAAAACGGCTTTTTTCAAAAATGAACAAACCTGCATCATGCTTACGCCCTGCTTGATTCCAGTCAAGAGCACCCAGAATACGTTCATCATCATAAGAAAACACCTGACGGCCAAGTCTTAAGCTTGAGCTTCGTGAAAGGTGCAATTCTCCCCAAGCTTCATAAAGGCCTACGTTAGTTGCATTTCGCTGTACCTGTGGCTCGCTGCCCCATACATTTAGCATTTGCAGGTTTACACGAGTGGTGAACTTTTTGTCGTTATATGTAACACCCAGTCTGCTTCTTTGGGTAACAAAAGTTGCCGGATTGGTGTTTTCAAGAATTGGAGTAAACACGCCATTCCTTACCTCGGCTCGAGGCCTTACCTGAATATCAAGCACTAACTCTTCTTTTTTGGTTTTGAGCTCTTGAGCTTTCAATTCGCTAATGCAACTTGCTGTAATACATGCAGTTAATAACAATGTTGTGGCTATTACTTTGTGTTTGTTATTCATAATATCTGCTAACCTTTGATTACTTGTTAGCAAATGTATTTATGTCCAATAGCCTATTTTATGACATTTGTCACAAAAAAATATGAAACAAATCATAATTAAGGATACGCTTATCCTTTTATATTTGTGTGTATAAAAGATGATTATATCTTTTATAGTACGTCTACAATATTTATTAATAGTTCATCACTCAAAAGAAGTAATATATGCTATCAAAATCACATGCTAAGGTGTTCTTTTTGGGAGGTACGGTAGTGACCTTTGCAATCTTTCTTGGGTTGTCGTGGAATTCATTAAGTAATGATGTTCCAAAGCAAACACACGAAGAGAACCTCACACAAGAAGTAATTCACGGAAAAGAAATTTGGGAGCAGAATAACTGTATGGGCTGCCATACCATACTAGGTGAAGGTGCCTACTACGCTCCGGAACTTACAAAAGTGTATGAAAGAAGAGGGGATGCATACATACGAACAGTGTTAACGTCTAAAGCACCATGGCAACCTCGCGGAAGAAAGATGGTTGCTTATGAAATGTCCGAAAAAGATGCCAACGACATGATCGCCTTTTTGAAGTGGATAGGCGAAACAGACCTAAATGGTTTCCCTCCGGAGCCCGATCTAAAAAAATAAATTAATCTGATAAAATGATTCAGTATGAAATATAAATCACAAAAGGTAGCATATTGGTTTTTTGCATTAAGCATGCTCTTATTTGGTATACAAATCACTTATGGTTTTATCATGGGTTTTGCTCATATGGGCTTTGATGTACTTC
>JAGQMZ010000069.1 GCA_020428405.1 Candidatus Saccharimonadota bacterium
TGTGATGACTATTGTTTTGTAACTTTTTACCATTATATACAAAAAATAGTATCTCATAGTTTATAATAAGGCAATTATGGCGTCATTATTACCGCAAATTGATCACATGAATTATCGATTCACCCGTGAATACATGGACAGGTGTACAAGGCATTGGCGAGACATTAGAGGTGTTGAGATAGTGAAATTTGCTGTTGCGGCATTAGTGCTTGATACAAGCGATAATATACTTGTGTGTAGGCACTCGCCAAGAGAGGGCGAGTCTGTGAACAATGCAACCGGAGCCGTTACTGAAACCTTGCGGTACCTAGAGTCTAGCCATGATGTAACTGAGACGGCACTTGAGGGGCTTGCTAGATGCTTAAAAGAAGAGCACGATATACCCATAGAGAATATTGATGATGCTGAGTTAAGCTTTGCTGGACCGGGCAGCTACTTCTTAGGCGAGTGGCCTGTTGGCATAATAGATGGCGTTAAGTCTACTTATTCTTCGGTAAATGTAGTTTTGAGAACTACTAACCCTAGTATCTTTACTGAAAAACAAGGTAGAGTTAGCGAAGAAATCAATGGCAACGAATTTATGCCTATTCATAACGCTATGAACACACACCCTAAAAGACCCGGTTATCTGGGTTGGCTTCAATCAATGGACGAATATATGAGTGAATTTGACATGAGAAACTCACAGCCTATAGAATGGCCTAACTCTTATATTCCTACTGGCGAGGATGCAAGGGCTCCTTTCAATTGAAATGGCAGAACAAGTTTATTATGTCGACGAGAATGATCAGCCTACCGGTGATGTGCGGGAGAAGCTTGCGGCGCATGGCTTAGATACAAAACTGCATGCGGCTTTTTCTTGCTATATATTTAATGATAAAGGTCAGTTTTTGGTGACACAGCGGGCGCACTCAAAGAAAGTTTGGCCAAGTGTATGGACTAATTCAGTCTGTGGTCACCCGGCACCAGCAGAAAACAGGGAGGATGCTGTGAGGCGTCGTGCGAAGTATGAGCTAGGCATGGAATTGCAAGATTTGCAGCTAGTGGTTCCTGACTATAGATACAAAACTCCACCGTACAACGGGATAATAGAAAACGAGTACTGTCCTGTTTTTGTAGCTATAGTAAAGACTGAGTCACAGCTAAATCCTGATGAAGTCGAAGACTACAAATGGGTGGACTGGCAATGGTATGTAAACAATTTAAGTAATGACCCAAAAGATTATTCTGTGTTTGCGGAAAAAGCACCAAAAGAGTTAGACGAGACAATGCCACACTGGAGCTGGTGGTGCAAGGATCAGTTGCAGTATCTTCAACAGTCAAAAAGTTTCGAAGACTTTATTAGTAATAAACAGCAAAAGGGAGTGGTTAGGAGTGAGAAGTAGTTGTGGACGATAATTGATATTTGATAAATTAATGAAATACGAAATAGGATATATGAAAAAAGCGTTATCCTCTATTTACCATTTACTTTTTACTTTTTGCTAGCGCTGGCTTCCTGGCTTCGTGTATGACTCTTTGCG
>JAGQMZ010000006.1:0-31391 GCA_020428405.1 Candidatus Saccharimonadota bacterium
AGAAGGCTGTGTGGTCCTCGCCAAACGGAGGGATACAATGGCAAAAAACATAACAATTTACACCACAAACACATGCGCATACTGCGTAATGGTGAAAAAGTACCTATCGGCAAAAGGTCAAGCCTACGAGGAGGTAAACCTAGACCTTGATCCTGCGCGTCAGCAGGAAGCTCTAGCTAAGAGCGGTGCTCTAACTGTTCCTGTAACAGTTGTAACAAAAGAAGACGACTCAGAAGAAGTCGTGGTTGGCTACAATCTATCAAGACTAGCGCCAGCACTCAGTTAATAATTATATAAATAATGCTATAATTAATTATATAATTATTGTTAAATAGTTGCACTTGTAATGTTAGATATTGATGTGCATAATGGAGGCTTATGGCAGATTCAAAAGTACATGAAGTAGTGATGATTGGTGCGGGGCCGGCATCATTAAGTGCCGCTATTTATACACGAGAGAAGACATCGGTACAGTTCTTTATGAAAAAGGGGTTGTTGGAGGTTTAGCGGCAATAACTGACTGGGTAGATAACTACCCTGGCTTTCCAAAAGGTTTAGCAGGACTGGATTTAGCTGAAGATTTACGAAAGCAAGCAGAACGCTTTGGTGCTGACATTCGCCTGGGTGAGGTTAGTAAAATTGAGAAACTTGAGAACGGTACTAAAAAGCTGACCACAACTGACGGTGATATTATTACTAAAACTGTACTAATCGCTACAGGAAGTGATTATAAAAAACTGGGTATTCCTGGAGAACAAGAATACTACGCTAAAGGTGTTCACTACTGTGCAACCTGTGACGGTGCGTTTTACAGAGATAAGAGACTGGTTGTGGTTGGCGGCGGAAACTCTGCCGTGCAAGAATCACTCTTCTTGACTAAGTTTGCTAGCCAAATTGACATGCTTGTTAGAAGTGACCTAAAAGCTAGCGAAGTACTAATTAAAGAGTTAGAAAAACACGAAAAGATCAATATTCATAAAGGTGTCGTAACAAAAGAAATTATTGGTCAAGATAATAAGGTTGTAAAAGTTGTAGCAGAAAAAGACGGCCAAACTGTTGAATTCCCAACTGATGGAGTCTTTGTGTTTATTGGATTAAAACCGAATACGCAATTCTTGGAAGGCTCAAACATAGAGCTCGATGAACGCGGACTCATCAAAACTGATGATGATTTACAAACTAACATGTCAGGCGTTTACGTTGCGGGCGATGTTAGAAGTGGTGCAACCATGCAAATCGCCAGTGCAGTTGGCGAAGGTGCAACGGCTGCTCTTAGAATCCGAGAATATCTAGAAAACCTTGAGCGCGGCCAACTATAAGCTATTGTAGCCAGGGAAGTAGTCTGTAATTACGTTTTCTGGGTTTACTTTGGTTTTTAAATCTCTAGTAATTGCCTCTACCATTTTTTCTGGGCCCGATAAGTAAACACGTGTGCTATTTTTTATGTCTACTAAATTAATTATTCTATCTGCGCTCAGCTTGCCGGATAGTCCAGTCCAGTCTTTTGGTGGATCAGAAAGCAGTGGTAAAAGTTTACAGTTTTTTGCTAACTCGTTTTCAAAAACTAAACTTTCTTTGTCGTTGGCCGCGTAGATTAAAGTTATGTTACGTTTCTGCTTCTTGCTAGCTAATTCTGAGAGCATGCTGTGAAACGGTGTAATGCCAATGCCGCCAGCCACAAAAACCAACGGAATGTCTTTATTTCTTGGCAAAACAAAATCACCCATGGTATCTGACATTTCAATTTCATCTCCTGGCTGAAGCTTGTTAAGAGTATTCTTAAAAGAAGAGGGTTTATTGATAACCTTAGTTGTTATTGAAATTAAATCATTAGACGGTGCTGAACTTAGTGTAAACCAGCGCTTTTGCCCCCGATCATCTGCTTTGTGTGGCAAATATAGCTCAATAAACTGCCCAGCAATGTAACTAAAATTAGGAGGCTTTTTAAACCAAAAAGTTTTGGTATCTGACGATAAGTTTTCTATATATTCTAATGTAATCTTCATACTACTTTTTTACTAAACCCGGGAAGTCTGTGCAAATGTAAGCTTTTGGGTAGAAAAAACCCATTACGTTGATAATCCACTTTTTGTTAACTGTATAAATGTAAATTTCCATTTTATCTCGGCGAGCTAAAAAGTAAGTTAGAGGGTTTATTACGCCGTAGTTTAAGCCTATGCCGTTCATGTGCATTTTGCGGGCTTTGTTAATTATTTCGAAAGGACTGTGATGCTCTAGAACATAGCAGAATGCATCTGGATTACTCTTTTTAATTGCTCTAAGTAGGTTGTGGTTAAACGAAGCAAAGCGCACGTTCTTTTTGTTGAATTTATTTATAATAGACATTACACGGTTTGGCTCAATAAACTCTTTAAACTCAATTATTGCACCGGCAGACTTCATGGTGGTAAGAGCGTTTTCTAGCGTTGGCAGCTCTGGGCACACCGTGTGGAGCTCTTTTAAAGTGTGGGCAGATATTTTTAACCTAACCCCAAAAACCCTTAGCAGGCTGTCGTCGTGGCTAACAACAATTTTGTTGTCGCGCGTTTTTCTAATATCAATTTCAACAAAGTCGGCTTTGGCTGCTACGGCTTTTCTAATGCTGGGCAGGGTATTTTCTGTAGCAACTCCGGCTGCTCCGCGGTGTCCTATTATTTTCATGATACAATTACCTATAGTTTACACTATTAAGTCTAAAGGAGTAATAACAAGTGGCAGATTTTAACAAAATTCTAGACGCAGGCGACGTAGATGGCGGCGTAATAAATGTAGTGGTGGAGATTCCAAAATGGTCAACTCTTAAGATTGAGTGGAACCGCAAGCTTGCTATCTTTGAGCTTGATAGAGTAGAGCCAAGTATTTTTGCTAAGCCAGTTAACTATGGCTTTATTCCACAAACTCTTGATGAAGACGGCGATGAACTTGATGCGTTAATACTTACAAATGACCCGATACCAACAGGTGTGGCTCTAAAAGCAAGGGTCGTTGGCATAATGAACTTTGAAGATGACGGCGAAATGGATCACAAAGTAGTTGTTGTTCCGGATGATGACCGCAATACAGGTGATGCCATTACTTCTGTAGATGATTTACATAATCAGTGGAAGCAGAAGCTAGAGCATCATTTTAACCACTATAAAGATCTCAAAAAGCCAGGTAGCACAAAAGTTCTTGGTTGGGGCAACACAGAAGAAGCCAAAGCCACAATCAAAGAGTGCCAAACCCGCTGGTCTCAGCAATAATTCACTACTCCCTATAAATTGGTTATGCTACAATATTCTTGAACTAAACGGGGGCTAAAATGAAAACAAAAGTAGCAATAAACGGATTTGGAAGAATTGGCCGTAATGCCTTTAAAATTGCTTTTGATAGATCTGATGTTGATGTTGTTGCCATAAATGACTTAACAGACACAAAAACACTGGCTTACCTGCTAAAGCATGACTCTACTTATGGTGAATATGATAAAAAAGTAAATTTTGATGAAACAAACTTATTTGTTGATGAATATAAAATTCCGGTAACAGCCATTAAAGATCCTAAAGACTTGCCCTGGAAGAAACTAGGTGTTGACGTGGTTATTGAGTCTACTGGTCGGTTTACAAAAAGTGAGCTAGCTAAAGCTCATCTAACAGCTGGCGCAAAACGAGTTGTACTTTCTGGTCCAAGCAAGAGTCCTGATGTGGATACCATTGTACTTGGGGCAAACGATGAAAAATTAGGAAAGTCAACTGAAATTGTAAGTAATGCCAGTTGTACCACAAACTCGTTAGCGGCGGTTATGTCAATTATGGATGATGCATTTGGTGTTGAAAAAGCTATGCTTACAACCGTACACAGCTACACAGCAAGCCAAGCCCTACAGGACGGCCCGGCTAAAGATTTAAGAGAATCACGAGCTGCTGCAGAAAATATTGTACCAACAACCACCGGCGCAGCAATTGCCGTAACATTAACCGTACCTCAGCTAAAAAATAAGTTTGATGGTATGAGCGTGCGTGTGCCCACTCCTGTCGTTTCTTTAAGTGATGTTACTATGGTTCTTAAAGAAAATGTCAAAGTTGAAGACGTAAATGAGGCTATAAAAAAAGCTGTTAAGGAACCTTATTACCAAGGTGTATTAGATGTATCAGAAGAACCGCTTGTAAGTAGCGACTACATTGGCAACAGCCACTCTGGCATTGTTGATTTGCTTCTTACAAATGTAGTAGCGGGCAACTTAGTAAAAGTTGTTGTGTGGTATGACAACGAGTGGGGATACAGTAACAGACTGGTTGAAGTAGTGGCAGATATTGGCAGGCAGTTAAGTGCATGAAAATATTTTTAGGTGCTGACCATAATGGCTTTAAGTTAAAGGAGCACATTGAACATTATTTAAAATCTCTTAATTATGATGTCAAGGATGTTAGTGGTAATAAGTTTGATGAGAAAGACGACTTTCCAATCCACGCTGCCAAAGTTGCAACAAGTGTTTTAGCTAATCAAGGCTCGGTAGGAATTTTGCTGTGTGGCAGCGGCCAGGGTGTTTGCATGGCTGCAAATAGATATAAAGGTATTCGGGCTAGCTTGGTATGGAATAAAGAGGAGGCTACTTCTTCTAGGAAAGATGATGATGCCAATGTACTATGTTTGCCCGCAAGAGAGTTGAAGGATATTGATCATGCCAAAGAATTAATAGATACATGGCTTAAAACCGAATTTGATGGAGCCGAAAGATTTAAGCGCAGGATAAAACAAATGGATGAACTAAACTAATGAAAACGATTTGTCCAACTGTTCTGGCAAACGATGCTCAAGATTATCAAACTCAAATGAATAAGATTTCTGGCTTTGCAAAACGGATTCAAATTGATTTAACAGATGGCATCTTTGCTGGGTCGGCAACAGTTGCCTTAGAGCAGGTTTGGTGGCCAGAGCAAATTGAAAAAGTGGATCTGCATTTAATGTATAAAGACCCAACCAAGGTAATTAATGATGTAATTAGATTAAAGCCTCACATGGCGATTGTGCATGCTGAGGCTGACGGAAAGTTTATAAAAATTGTTCATCAACTTAAAAAACACAATATAAAAACGGGCGTGGCACTGCTGGCTAAAACTTCAACACATGTTCTAAAACCTGCTCTGGAAAATATTAGTCATGTGTTAATTTTTAGTGGTGACTTAGGCAAATTTGGTGGTATTGCTGATCTGTCTCTTCTTAAAAAAGCTCAACAATTAAAAGAGTGGAGAAGCGATCTTGAAATTGGCTGGGATGGCGGCGTAAACGACCAAAATGCAAAAGAACTTGCAGACGGTGGGGTTGATGTCTTAAATGTAGGTGGTTTTATACAGCATGCCGTTGAACCAAACCAAGCATATAAAAAATTAGTAAATCTAGTAACATAAGCATGATATAATTTTGACAATGGGTGGCAAATATTCGCTAGAAGAACTAGAAATAAAAGCGAATGATATTAGAGAAGATATTATTCGTATGCTTGAATACGCTGGCAGTGGCCACAGCGCAGGTCCGCTAGGTTTAGCTGATATTTTTACTGCTCTTTACTTTGATGTGCTAAAACATGATCCAGCTAAGCCAAATTGGGGTGAGCGAGACATATTGCTACTGAGTAACGGCCATTGTGTTCCAGTACGTTATGCTGCTATGGCGCACGCCGGGTATTTTGATAAAAACGAGCTCATGACCTTAAGGCAATTTGGTTCACGTTTGCAGGGTCATCCAGAAAGAACCAAGCTACCAGGACTAGAATCTACTAGCGGTCCCTTAGGAAGTGGTCTTAGCCAGGCTTGCGGAATGTCGTTAGCAATGCGCATGAATAGTGAAAACCACCGTTGGATTTATGTAATTATGGGCGATGGCGAGCTAGACGAAGGCAATGTGTGGGAGGCAGCTATGTTGGCTAGTAAGTACAAACTACATAATATTATTGGAATAATCGACAGAAACAATATTCAGATTGATGGACCTACAGAAAAAGTTATGCCTTTAGAAGATCTCAGCCATAAATGGGAGTCATTTGGTTGGAATGTTATAGATATTGACGGAAATAATATTGAAGCTGTTATAGATGCCTGCTCAATGGGTCGAGCGAATACCACAAAACCAACTATGATAATTGCTCAAACTATTCCTGGCAAAGGCGTTGATTTTATGGAATATGATTTTAAATGGCACGGCAAGCCACCCGATCATGACCAAGCAAAGAAGGCGTTACATGAGCTAAGAACCCTGGGCGGAAAGATTAAGGGCGAACATGAGTGATATGCATTTAGTTCACCAACGATGGACTGACACAAAAGTATTAATGGAGCCTATTAGAAAAGGTTTTGGCCGTGGCTTAAAATCGGCGGGAGAAAAAGATGAAAACGTGGTTGCAGCCTGTGCAGATTTAACAGATTCTACCCAGATGCATTTATTTAAGGAGGCATTTGCAGAACGGTTTGTAGAAATTGGTGTAGCCGAACAGAACTTGGTAACCGTAGGCGCTGGGCTAGCAGCTATGGGTAAGATTCCTTTTGTAAGTAGCTACGCTGCATTTAGCCCAGGGCGTAACTGGGAGCAAATTCGGACTACTATTTGTCTAAATGATCAACCAGTTAACATAATTGGCTCACACGCTGGTGTAAGCGTTGGTCCAGACGGTGCAACCCACCAAATGCTAGAGGACATAACTTTAATGCGTGCCTTGCCAAACATGACAGTTATTGCGCCTGGTGATAGTATTGAGGCAGAAAAGGCGACTGTCGCTTTGGCCAAATATAAAAAGCCATCATACATGAGACTAGCTCGCGAGGGTACTGCGATAATCTCAACAGACAAAACTCCGTTTGAAATTGGTAAAGCGTATATTTATACCCAAGGCAGTGATATGACAATAATTGCTACAGGCACAATGACTTATCAGGCTCTGCTGGCATCGGAGATGTTATTTAAGCAAGGCATTGATGCTGAGGTGATTCACTGCCCTACGATTAAGCCTCTGGATGCCGCAACAATTTTAAGAAGTGTTAAGAAGACAAAACTAGTAATAACTGCTGAAGAACATCAAGTCAATGGGGGCTTGGGCGGTGCAATTTCTGAGTTTCTTGGAGAACACTATCCAGTGCCAATGCGTCGTGTTGGAGTTAGGGATAAATTTGGTCAATCGGGCAAACCAGAGGAGCTGTTGGAGGAATACGGATTGACAGCAAAACACATTACCTTTACAGCGGTTAAATTACATGAGGAGGCAAGGTAATATGTCGCTTACACTACAACAAATGAGACAAAACTGTGAGGACGCTAGAAAGCTAATGGCACGTTCACGAAAAGACAAATTTGCAGTGGGTGCATTTAATTTAGATAACCAAGAGACCTTAATAGCAGTGTCTCGTGCAGCCAAAGCAAAGAACTCGCCAGTACTAGTTGAGGTGAGTAAAGGTGAAGTTACTGCCATGGGCTTAGATAACGTGCGCGACATGGTTGATAACTACAAAGAGCAATACGGTATAGAAATGTATGTGAATCTTGATCACAGCCCAACCGTTGAAGACGCAATAGCTGGTATAGAAGTAGGGTTTGAGTTTATTCATATTGATATCTCTCAAGCGAACCATGATGCAGACGACGGTGAAATAATTACCAAAACTAAACAAGTTGTAGAAGCTGCAAAACTAACCGGTGCACTAGTAGAAAGTGAACCACATTACTTTGGTGGTAGTTCTAATTTACATAAAGAAGTAATAGATTATGATGAAATAAAATCAACTTTTAGTACACCAGAAGGCGCCGCTGGTTTTGTAAGAGCAACCGGTATTGATACCTTTGCTGCCGCAATTGGTAATCTACACGGTAAATACCCAGTACCTAAAAAACTAGATCTTGATTTGCTAAAAGAAATACGAAAAGCATTAGACTGTAATATTAGTTTGCATGGAGGTAGCGGAACACCGGCTCATTATTTTGAAGATGCAGCCAAAATAGGTGTTAGTAAAATAAATATTAATTCCGATATGCGTTTTGCGTACAGAGAAACATTAGAGAAGGTTCTAGAAGAAAACAAATCAGAGTATGCAGTTGTTAAATTAATGGGTGAAGTAATTAAAGCTGTTCAAAAGGTTGTTGAGAAAAAAATTGATGCCTTTGGTTCGGCTGGTAAGGCTCGTGTAAAACCGTAATGAAGAAGACACACATTGTATCGATTGGCGCCGCTGTCCAGGATGTATTTTTACAGGGCAAGATATTTAAGCCAAAAAAAGAAGATGACGGTGAACTTGTCGAAGAGTTTATATTAGGCACCAAGAACGACATAGAAGATGTTACGTATAGTACTGGTGGTGGAGCTACAAATGCTAGCGTAACTTTTGCGAGGCTTGGACTAAATTCATGGTTTATGGGTTGTCTGGGTGATGATGTTGCAGCTGAAATGGTACGGCATGATTTAAGAAAAGAAAGTGTAAATACTAGTTTAGTTTGGGAATCTAAAGACCAAGGGACCGGTTATTCAACCCTCCTTCTAGCGCCAAATGGTGAGAGAACAATCCTGACTTATCGAGGAGCTTCATCTGATTTCTCAATTACTGATAAAAAATTTAAAGGCGTGAACCCAGACTGGGTCTATATAAGCTCACTGTCAGGTGATATTGATGCTTTAGAGGCAATAGTTGATTACGTAAAAAAACGTAAAATCAAAATTGCAATTAATCCTGGCAAAGGCGAGATAAAGCAAAGCGCCAGGTTTAAAAAGCTCCTAGGTAACTTTACAATCTTAAGCCTTAATAAACAGGAGCTTGAGATGCTGTTTGGCACGGCAGATTTAGACACACTACTGGAAAAGTCTAACAAACAGGTTGAGTACGTTGTAGTTACTGATGGTCCTAACGGTTCGTATGTAGTAGATAGACAGAATAAGTATAAATCTGGTATGTACAAAGATGTTCCTGTTATAGATAGAACAGGAGCTGGCGATTCATTTTGTAGCGGGTTTGTAGCGATGATTGCCGAAGGTGAATCAGTTGAAAAAGCTATAACCTATGGAAGCGCTAATTCAACATCGGTTGTTGGTAAAATTGGCGCTAAGGCTGGAATTCTGACAACTGACAGAGGCCTAGATAGCATGAAGATTGAAATAACTAAGCTATAAAGCTCTTTATAGCTATAAGCGCTTATGGTAATCTTTAAATAAGATGTCGGCAATGTTATCAAAATTATTGGGCGCTACTGAGCCACTGTTTTCATTAAGCATACAGCAACTAGAAGAAGTCAGCGGAATGCCAAGCGAGGATGTCCGATTGACCGCGGAAATTCTAGGCAAAGTTAGGATGAAAATAGAAGAACTTGGCCTTGATCCTGACGATACCAGCCCAAAAGAACTTCATATGGCATTAATGTCAAAGATTGAGGAGCACGATAAGCACCTTGTAAAACAGATTGGTGGCAAAGACCCAAATGACCCAGATGAATTAATGCCACTCATGAAAAAAGCTTGGCAAAAAGTAGAAACGCCAAAAACCGCTTGGGTTATTAAAAAAACTGTTGCAAAAGAAATGCTCAAGAAAAAACCACCAAAACAGATAATGGCTCATCTAGGTTATCGGTCTGTAGACAGTATGCTAAAGCGTGAAAACATGGCAGAAATTTACGGAGCACTTCGTTTTGCCGAGTCGCCCGAGTGGCTAAATGAATTTAATGAAGAATACAAACGTTTAAAACCGGCTGATTTTCAAAATAGACAAATAGAAGTTATTGAGATGCCCCTAGAACGCTGGGGCGATATAGCAGCGCCGTTTATTCATAAAAAACGCCACAATATAACCCACCTAAAAGAGCTCGGTGTTATATTAATGCTTCCCGTTACAAAAGAGGCAAATCTAAAAGGCATAGCGATTTTTACGCTACCGCTATTATTCCATTATTTGCAAGAGATTAGGTTATACTCGTCATTCTTTAAGTTACAACAAGTTAAGTCGGATTTTGGAAAAATCATTGTAGAAACCCTAATTGCCGATACCGAAAAACATGCCGTAATGGCTGGACAGAACATTCACTGGCGGGTTATTCAGAGGTATTTTGGTAAATTAGAGAACGAGAAACACCCAGAAATATTTCAGCCACATGTGCAACCAGAAGACTTGCACTGGCGAAAAGCAGAAGATTTATTGTTTGAAGTTGCACCCGAGCTAATATTTTGGAAGGATCTGGATTTTGTTGGCATCATGGATAAAGATAAACGACCCGTAACGCTAAATATGCTTGATGTAGCTGCCAGCTTTGTGAACCAAACACCATATCCCAAACGGGCTATTTATCATTTTAGAGAAGCTCTTTGGAATGAAATATTTATTCGGTATATGGGACAGGATGTCTTAGAAAAACAAATTTTACAGCAACTTGATAACGACATGATTATGCCGGAGAAGTTGTGAGCTATTTATTCCAACCCGATCCATTGCCATCAGAGCGCCAAAACAAAGATAAGGTTCACCTAAGATTTACAATTTGTGTTTCTGGTGCTGCTGGTGGTAAAACAGTTGAAGAATCTGCCATTCTTGCAGAAAAGTTAGGGGCAGAAATTGCGAGGCACGGTCATATTCTTACTACCGGTGCGACGGTTGGTTTACCGTACTATGCAGCAAAAGGCGCAACTAGTAATAATGGAATGAGCATTGGTTTCTCTCCGGCTGGTTCTTTACGCGAGCACCTAAGAAAATATCGTTTACCGTTTCAGTATTTTGATTTTATAAACTTTACTGGAATGCAATATGTTGGACGGGATTTATATTTAGTCCAATCTAGCGACGCCGTAATAACCGTAGGCGGAAGATTCGGCAGCCTGCATGAGTTTATTTCTGCACTTGAAGCTGGAAAGCCTTGTGGCGTGTTGCTGGGCTCTGGCGGGGCGGCAGACATAATTCCTGATCTAATTGAAACTCTAGAGCCCCCACGAAAAAGTCTAATCGTATTTGATACCAGCCCTGCCAAATTAATTGAAAAAATCGAAGCCGTTCTAGAAGAAGAGTACCAAGACATTTATAAAGACTATAAAAATGCCAATAAATTTTGGTACGTAGAAAAACCAGCTGGCTAAACTGTTATAATTAGCGGATGAGTAAGTTTCGCTTATCATCTGAATATAAACCAACTGGAGACCAGCCAAGAGCAATCGAGCTGCTTACTAATGGTATCGAGATGGATGAAAAGGAACAGGTACTCTTGGGTGTTACAGGATCTGGTAAAACTTTTACAATGGCTAATATTATTCAAAATATCCAAAAGCCTGCCTTAATTTTAAGTCATAATAAAACACTAGCAGCCCAGTTATATAACGAGTTCAAGCAGTTTTTTCCAAACAATGCTGTACATTATTTTGTCAGCTATTTTGATTACTACCAGCCAGAGGCCTACATTGCACGAAGTGATACGTATATAGAAAAAGATAGCCAGATAAATGAAGAAATTGATAGGCTACGCCATTCCGCGACGGATGCGTTGCTATCTCGGAAAGATGTAATAATAGTAGCTAGTGTAAGCTGTATTTATGGTATCGGTTCGGTAAATGATTATGATGGCATGTCGGTCAGCGTTAAAGTTGGTGAACGAAGGCTACGCGACAAATTATTAAGACAGCTAACAGATATGCAATATCAACGCAATGATGTTGATTTTCATCGCTCGACTTTCAGGGTACGCGGTGATGTCGTAGATGTTTACCCGTCTGGTGAAGAAACTGCTTATCGGATCGAATTTTTTGGTGATGAAATTGATAATATTAATCAAATTGATCCATTAACAGGGGAAATATTATCAAAACCAAAATCCATAAAAATATTTCCGAGTTCACACTATGTTACTCCAAAAGAAAAGCTCAAAGAC
Organism: Candidatus Saccharimonadota bacterium; assembly: GCA_020428405.1. Lineage (GTDB taxonomy): Bacteria > Patescibacteriota > Saccharimonadia > Saccharimonadales > JAGQNJ01 > JAGQMZ01. The sequence goes on from JAGQMZ010000006.1 coordinate 11,854, forward strand.
GCGTTAGTTAAAATCAAACGAGAACTCGACGAAAGACTGCATCATTTTAGGAAAAACGGGCAGCTTTTAGAAGCGCAGCGATTAGAGCAACGCACGAACTTTGATATAGAAATGTTAGAAGAAACCGGGTTTGTAAAAGGCATAGAAAATTATAGTCGATATTTAACTCACAGAGAGCCAGGTGAGCAACCAGCCACATTACTAGATTACTTTCCTGATGATTTTATGATGTTTATCGATGAGTCGCATATGACGATGCCACAATTAAGAGGCATGTATAACGGAGATAGGGCTAGAAAAGAAGTGCTGGTTGATCATGGTTTTAGACTACCAAGCGCACTAGACAACCGACCATTAACTTTTACCGAGTTTGAAAGACATATAAATAAAGTTATTTATGTTAGTGCCACACCGGCAGAATATGAGATTAGTCGCAGTCCTACGCCCGTCCAGCAAATAATTAGGCCAACGGGATTACTTGACCCAAAAATTTCAATTAAACCGATTGCTGGCCAGATAGATGATTTAATAGCCGAAATCAGACATGCGACAGAGAAACGACAAAGAGTTTTAGTGACCACTTTAACAAAACGTATGGCCGAAGATCTAACAGAGTATCTTGAAGAAATCGGTATCAAGGTTACTTATCTTCATAGTGACATAGATACTTTAGAGCGTAGCGACATACTGCGAGAACTTAGGCTTGGAACATATGATGTTTTGGTTGGAATAAACCTACTTCGCGAAGGCCTTGATTTGCCGGAAGTCAGCCTAGTAGCTATCCTGGATGCCGATAAAGAGGGTTTCTTAAGAAGTGAACCGGCTTTGATTCAAACAATTGGTCGAGCAGCCAGACACCAAGATGGCAAGGTGTTAATGTATGCCGACACGGTAACAAAAAGCATGAAAAATGCGATTGATGAAACCAATAGACGTCGTGAAATACAGAAAATATATAACAAAGACCACAACATTACTCCGCAAAGTATTGCTAAAAATGTCCAAAAACGTATGAGTCAAGAGGCTCCAAAAACCAAAAAACTTGATATTAAGAAAATTCCAAAAGACGAGTACGGTTCACTGATAAGTGACTTAACCTCGCAAATGGATCTCGCAGCAGCAAATTTGGAGTTTGAAAAAGCGGCTGAACTGAGAGACCTAATTAGCCAATTAAAATCTAAGAATTAATAATACTTAACATGTTAAGTATCGTGGTTGCCACGTTCTTTGGCTCAACTTGTGGGGCAGTATGTTTACCGGGATGTTCTTGGTAGCTATCCGGCAAATCAGCTGAATGTAGCCGAACTTCCTCTATAGGGAAGAATTCGTCTTGCGTAAACGCGATGATAGCGGAATTAATATTTGCCTCTTTCAAGGCTGTAAAATCTTCTCTAATATCATGCTTAGCAACATGTAATGCCTCTGAAATAACCCTAATCGGGTTGCTACTGACATATTCAACCGCATGCATAAAGTCTTCTTTATCAAACTTTGTGGCTAGTTGCGGAATTGCTGGAATTACCTCTTTAGCAATAAATAGTGGCGATCTTTTTGCTAAATTGCTTATGCCATGGCCATTTAATCCGGCTGAGCCCAATAAAATAATACTTCTAAAATATTCGGGATGATGTCTGGCAATATCAGCGGCCGTAGTGCCACCCATCGAATGTCCGACGACATCAAACTGCTCAAAGTCTCCAAGGGTGTGCAGATCTTTCATAACAGCGTATGGACTTTGTTGTGTTAAGCGGTATGGTTTTAAAAAATGTTTAGGGTTAAAAAAATCTGTTCCTTGCCTTATGCCACGACGGTAAGTGATGGCTATTTTACCCTGTTCGGCAAAGCTATTTCTGATTTCTCTATAACCTGGTTCTATGCCATAAAAACCTGCTGTGATTAGTACGGGTACCTCATCAATAGGTTCTTCTGGGTATTCGACTGTGTATGGCACAATTGCACCGCCGATTTGGGTTTTGCGCTCAATTGTAAGAGTGGGTTTTAAGGCGTGCTCATAACTGTCTTCTTCGGGGAATCCCTCAACTGGTAGAGTTATGGCCATCGCTACTTATCAATCTTCTTATGTCTAGTATTATACCGCATTGTCAATAGGCTACATCAAACAGAAGATTTATTGTATAATGCTATAAATGGCAAATCTTTCAGTTGGTGATGTGTTGGCTTTGGCGCGTTTGGCAAGACTTGAGCTTAATGAGCAAGAGCTTAAGCAAGCAATAGTTGAACTAAATTCAATTCTTGGTTATGTTGAGCAGCTTGGTGATGTTGATATAAAAAACGATAAACCAACCATTCAAGTAACTGGCTTAAAAAATGTTATGCGTGAAGACAAAGTAATTGATTATCAGGCTTCACCTGATGATCTGTTAAAAAACGTTCCAAGCCAAGAAGGTCGTTACATAAATACAAAAAGGGTGATTGAATAAATGGGTGTGTGGCAGCCAATCAATGAGATTGCAAAAAATGTTGAAGCCGGAAAGGCATCCGCAGTTGATTTAGTTACCAAAGCTTTAAAGATTATTGACGAAAAAAAAGAGTATAAAGCAATTATTGCTAAGACAGAAAAGAGAGCTCTAAAACGAGCTAAAGAAGTCGATACAAAAGTTAGTAAGGGTGAATCAGTTGGACGTTTGGCAGGCGTACCATTTGTTGCAAAGGATAACTTTCTGGCTTTTGGAGCCGACACAACTGCTGCAAGTAATATTTTAAAGGGGTTTGAGGCACCGTATCAGGCAACTGCGATTGAGAAACTAGAGGCCGAAGGCGCGATTTGTGTTGCCAAAGCAAACCTTGATGCTTTTGCTCACGGATCTAGTACAGAAAACAGCGATTTTTTTACTACGCTAAATCCTGCAGATAAAACTAAAGTTCCCGGTGGTTCGAGCGGTGGCTCGGCAGCAGCGGTAATGCTGGATATGGCTCCGTTTGCTCTAGGCACGGACACAGGGGGTTCAATTAGGTTGCCAGCCAGTTTTTGTGGTGCGGTTGGCTTAAAGCCAACCTATGGCTTGGTTTCACGTAGTGGTGTAATTGCAATGGCCAGCAGTACAGATGTCATAGGTCCACTCACAAAAACTGTAGAAGATACTGCACTAGTGTTAGATGTAATGGCTGGTAAAGATGAATTAGATAGTACAACTATCGAGCGCGACAAGCAGCCTTATACAGACCTAGAAGTTAATAAAAAACCAATCATAGGGGTTATTAAAGAATACATGGGTGATGGCGTTGACGGTGATGTAAAAAAGTCTGTAAGCAAATCAATAGAACAGTTTAGAAAAAAGGGTTACCAAGTAAAAGAAGTAGGCCTACCTTACACCGATCTTGCATTAGCTTGTTATTACATTTTATGCCCGGCAGAAATTTCGAGCAACTTGGCTAGGTATGATGGCCAGAGATTTGGTTTTAGCGATAAAAATGCAAAGAATCTACTTGAAAGTTATGAGATGAGCCGAACAAAAGGTTTTGGAGCTGAAGCAAAAAGAAGGATCATGATAGGTACCTATGTGCTTACAAGCGGTTACTATGATGCATACTACAAGCGTGCCCAGATTGTAAGAACCAAAATAATTAATGATTTTGAAAATGCATTTTCTCAAGTTGACTTTTTAGTAAGTCCGACAGCGCCAGTTACGGCATTTAAAATCGGCGAGAAGGCATCAGATGATCCGCTGGCCATGTATTTAATGGACTCAATGACAATAGCTGTTAGTCTAGCTGGTAACCCAGCCATAAGCGTGCCTATTCAAGAAAGTGATGATATGCCAGTTGGGTTACAGATCGTTGCTAGAAAAAATAGAGACAGAGAATTACTAAGTTTTGCAAAAGAATTGGAGGGAACTAAATGACATTTGAAATGATGCTAGTTATTGGAATTGTTCTAGTGATTGCTTTGGTTGTTGGATTTTTAACGTATCGGCAGATTAGAAAAAGGAAAAAAAGCAAGATATTTATTAAAAGATGGAAAGAGATCCAAAAACTTTGTGCCCAAAAAGACACTTGGCCTGAAGCTATTGCCATGGCAGATGATCTGTTGGGTAAAGCACTGAAGAGGAAACATTACAAAGGTAAAAATACGGGTGAGCGAATGGTTGCTGCTCAAAAAGTTTTTTCAAATAATGATTCCATATGGACTGCCCATAAGTTAAGTATGAAAATTAAAGACGACCATAACATAAAACTTAAAAAAGTTGATGTTAAAAATTCTTTATTGAGCTTTGGTAAGGCGTTGAAGGAGCTCGGAGTTATTTAATGAAAGATTTTGAGCAGTATAGACACAAAGGTTATATACCATTTATTGGTATTGAGTGTCATGTTCAATTAAAGACTAAGACAAAACTATTCAGTAGCGTAAGTAACGATGCCAGAAATGCTGAACCAAATACTCTAGTAAGCCATATATGCTTTGGCTTGCCGGGAGCCTTACCGGTTCTTAATAAAGAAGCCGTAAATCTTGCCGCTAAAGCTTCATATGCACTTAATGTTGAGCCGCAATTTTTTAGTAAATTTGATCGTAAGCACTATTTTTACCCTGATTTACCGAAAGGTTATCAAATTACTCAGTTTGACGAACCAATTATTGTTGGGGGTTACGTACAATTACCTGACGGTAGCAGAAGAATCCAAATTACTCGAGCTCATATGGAAGAAGATGCCGGAAAAAGCACTCATCCAACCGGCCAAGAGTATAGTCTGGTTGACCTAAATCGAGCGGGGACTCCGCTACTTGAAATTGTGTCTGAAGCTGATATGCATAATTCGCTGGAGGCCAAGGCTTATGCTAAGGAGCTCTATTTAATTATGCGGTATGCTGGTGTATCAGACGGTGATTTATATCATGGCAATATGAGATTCGATGTAAACGTATCAGTGACCAAAGATCCAAAAGTACTAGGTGTAAGAACTGAAACCAAGAACCTTAACTCGTTTAAAAGTGTGGAGCGCGCAGTTGATTATGAGATTCATCGACAAATTGAACTTATTGAAAAAGAGGGCAGTGTTATGCAGGAGACTCGCGGTTGGGATGACAGTAAACAAAAAACTTTTGCTCAAAGGTCTAAAGAAGAGGCGCATGATTATCGATATTTTCCAGAACCAGATTTGCCACCAGTTGAGCTAGACAAAAAACAGTTAGAACAGATTAAAAATTCTATGCCAGTTATGCCGGATGAGCTTAGAAACAGGCTATCGGTTGCGGGCATAACAACGGCTACGATTGAAACACTTGTCGGTGAACTTGATGCAGCTCGCTTAATGCTCGAGGTGATTAATGCTAAAACTGGTAAGCCGGCAGTTCGTAGAGTAGCAAACTGGCTTAGTACAGATATTCAAGGTATGGTTTCAGACAATCTACTAAGCTGGAATGACATAAAACTTACTGTAGAAAACTTACTGCAGCTTAATGACTTGGTTGAAGGGTCAAAGGTAAACTCGTCGTCTGCAAAAAAGATTTTAAACATTCTTGCAAAAGAAGGTGGTGATGCATTAACTATTGCTAAAGAACGTGACCTAATCCAGAGCTTAACAAACGAACAACTCGAGGATATAATTAAACAAGTAATTTTAGAAAACAAAGCTGCCGCAGAGGATGTAAAAAATGGCGAAGCAAAAGCGATAGGTTTTTTGGTCGGCCAAGTTATGAAGGCGACAAATGGCAAAGCTAACCCAGGATTTGTAAACGGTTTTATTAAAAAACAACTCTCCTAAGTAACTGGTCTTGAGTTATGGGTCTAATAGATGTACCATATTTGTATATGGACTCGTATGATGTTTTAGTTATAGTTCTTTCCGTAACCTTGTTCTTTTTATTGTTGATTGCAATTGCAGTTGGCATAGCATCGTATAAGCTGGTAAAAAAACTAAGAGAAATTGCCGATAAAGCTGAAGAAATTGTTGACGATGTAGAAACTGTTAGCGGATTTTTCAGAAAATCTGCTGCGCCAGTAGCAATTACTGGTTTTGTAAGTAACATTGTTTCAAAAATAGTTGAATTAAATGGTACAAAGAAAGGTAAAAAATGAGCAAAGACGGTAATAGAAAATTTGCAATTGGAGCATTAATTGGTGCCATTGCCGGGGTTGTTACCGGAATATTAACAGCTCCAAAAAGTGGTAAAGAGACTAGAAAAGATATAAAAGATACTGCCAGTAAAGTTGTTTCCGAAGCAGAGAAGAAATTAAAATCACTTTACAGTGAGCTATCTAAGCTTATAGATAAAGGGACTGAGATGTTGGCCAAAGAAAAGGGTAAGGCTAAGGTAGAATTAGAGAAAAACTTAGAGAAGGCAAAAAAGGCTCAGGATAAAGCTAAAGAAGTGATAAGTGCTATTAGGAGTGGAGAAACTTCTAGCCCTGAACTTAAAAAAGCAATTAAAGAAGTAACCGCTGCCAAAGATCATCTAAAAGAATACATCAAACAAAGTTAGCCGTTGTATTTTTAAATCAGGCAGTCATAAGCGTTATTGGCTATAATATTAATAATGGATAGTAAGCTTTCTTCTGGGGATTTTGTTCATCTTCATAACCATAGTCAGTACAGTTTACTGGACGGTTTAACAAAGTTACCAGAGCTTGTTGATTTTGTAAAAAACCAGGGTATGGAGGCCGTAGCAGTTACTGATCACGGTACACTTTCTGGAATAATAGAGTTCTACAAACAAGCAAATTATGCAGAAATTAAACCGATAATTGGCATCGAAACCTACATGGCTGCTAGAAAACTAACTGATAAAGATCCAAGTAAAGACAAGCAGAGGTATCATTTAATTTTACTTGCCATGAATAACAAGGGCTACCAGAATTTGATGAGGCTTAGTACAATTGCAAACACAGACGGCTATTACTACTACCCAAGAATCGATAGGGAGACACTTAAGAAGTACAGCGAAGGAATAATAGTACTTAGTGCTTGTATGGGTAGTGAAATTGGAGATGCCTTAAAGCAAGACCAATACAACAAGGCTATTGATGTCGCTAAATGGTATAAAAATGTTTTCGGAGACCGGTATTATCTTGAGGTTCAAGATCACGGGCACAAGGATAATCCACTGTATAGCGCCGAACAGGGGAAAATAAATAAACAAATTTTAAAGATTGGTAAAGAGCTGGATATTCCGGCAGTAGTAACATCTGATGCTCATTACCTAAAGCACGAAGATCAAGAGGCGCACGAGGTTCTACTTTGTGTTGGAACCGGCTCATTCTTAAGTGATGAAAAACGCATGTCCCTGAAAGATTTCCCACTACATGTTACAGAGCCCCAAGAAATAATCAATCGATGGTCGACCGAACCAGAAGTTATTTTAAACACCAAGAAGATTGCTGACAGATGTAATGTATCGATAGAGCTTGGTAAGATTCTTATTCCAAAGTTTGAGGTGCCAAAAGGCTATAGTGAAAAAACTTACCTGGAGGAGATGGTATATAAGGGTTTATCCGAACGTTATTTAAATAAAAAGTCTGAAACAACTAACATAAAAGATTTAAAAAAGGCACTACCGCACAACGTGCTAGAGCGAGCAAAGTACGAACTAAGTGTGATTGATAGCATGGGCTTTAACGGCTACTTCTTAATTATTGCCGACTTTGTAACGTGGGGTAAAAGCCAAGGCATTGTGTTTGGTCCTGGTAGAGGTAGTGCCGCCGGTTCCATAATCGCCTATTCACTTAGAATTACAGAGCTGGACCCAATTAGGTACGATTTACTTTTTGAAAGGTTCTTAAACCCAGATCGTATATCAATGCCCGATATCGATATAGATATTCAGGACACCCGGCGGGATGAGGTTATTCAGTACTGTGTAGATAAGTACGGTGAAGACAGGGTGGCAAATATTGTTACCTTTGGCCGTATGGCAGCCAGAAACGCCGTTAGAGACACCGCCAGAGTGCTACAAGTGCCCTATGCCGAGGCAGACAAGCTTGCCAAAATGATTCCGCCACCTGTTCAGGGTAGGCACATCCCATTAGAAGTTTCACTAAAAGAAAACAATGATTTAAAGAGCGAGTATGAAACAAATGAGACAGCCAAACGTGTCTTTGATTTAGCAGTTCAGCTCGAGGGAACAATTAGGTCACACGGGGTTCATGCCGCGGGTGTGGTGATTGCACCTAATGACATCGTTACTTATGTTCCACTAGAAAAAGCTCAAAAAGGTGTAATCGCAACGCAGTATTCAATGGGTCCGGTAGAAGAACTCGGCCTTCTTAAGATGGATTTTTTAGGGCTATCTAACCTAACCATTATTAATAACTCACTAAGAATTATTAAAAAAGTTTACAAAAAGAATATCGATATAGACAATCTGCCGCTAGACGACAAAAAAACCTTTAAACTGCTACAAAGAGGCGACACTACTGGAGTTTTCCAGCTAGAATCTGCCGGTATGAAACGCTATTTAAAAGCTCTAAAACCAACCGAGTTTGACGACATCATTGCCATGGGCGCCCTGTACCGCCCTGGGCCACTTACAGCGGGTCTTACTGATAAGTTTATTGCCAGAAAAAATGGTAAAGAAGAAGTTACCTATGATCATGAACTTATGAAGCCAGCCCTGCAAGACACATACGGCGTGATGGTTTACCAAGAACAGTTTATGCAGATTGTTAGAGACATGTGTGGCTTTAGTGGTGGTGAGTCTGACACTCTTAGAAAGGCTGTTGGTAAAAAGAAGCGCGACATGATGGCCACCATGAAGCAGCAAGTTATTGATGGGGCTGTTGAAAACAATGTCGATAAACGAATAGCCGAAAAGTTCTGGAAGGATCTGGAGGGCTTTGCAGACTACGCCTTTAACAAGTCTCACGCAGCTTGCTATGCCCTAATTGCCTACCAAACAGCTTATCTTAAAGCTCACTACCCAGATGCCTTTATGGCAGCTCTAATGACAAGTGATTACGACAATACCGATAGGTTAGCGATAGAGATTTCTGAGTGCCAACATATTGACGTTGAAGTCTTGCCACCAGACGTAAACGAATCATTTCCAGAGTTTGCGATCGTTCCTGGTAAAAACCAGATTAGATTTGGCCTTAGTGCCATAAAAAATGTAGGTACATCTGCAGCAGAGGCAATTGTAGAAACCCGCAAAAAAGTTGGGCATTTTAAAACCATTGAGGACTTCTTTAAGTCGGTAGATACCCACTCTGTAAACAAGAAAACCGTTGAAAGCCTAATAAGATCTGGTGGGTTTGATAATCTTGGCGATCGCAACGTGCTTATTAATAACGTAGACACACTTGTAGGTTATGCTAATAAAGTTCAAAAAGAGGCGATAACAGGCCAAACAGGGCTATTCGGTGAACAAAGTGAATATTCTACGCCAACTATGACACTATCAGAAGATGGAGAAAAGGTAGGCGACAACATTTTCTTGCAGTGGGAGAGAGAACTATTAGGAATCTATTTGTCAAAACATCCACTAGATGATTACAAGGACTTGCTTGAAGAAAACGCAGACAACATAGACTCGGTTGCAGGCTTAAAAGATGGTGCAAGTATAAAAGTCGGTGGCTTTATAAATTCAGTAAAAGAGATTACCACCAAAAAAGGCGACCAAATGGCTTTTGTCAGCCTAAGTAATGGTTTAGGTGAAATTGAAGTAATTGTGTTCCCATCAGTTTATTCACTTAATTTAGGCTCATGGGAGAAAGATGCGGTGGTGATTGTAGATGGCCGAGTTTCTATAGATGCTAATGACACAGATGCAGAATCACCAAAGATAATCGCTAAAGATGCTAAGGTTATTAGCTACGACCAAGCCAAAGCATATAGGGCAACTGGCAAAAAATATAAGTCTAGAGCTCGCAAAGTTACTACTTCAAAAAAGCCAACACCCAAAAAAGAGGGTCCCAAAAAGCTCTATCTTAGAATTCATGACTCTTCGAATGCTGAACTTCTTCTGAGTATAAAAGATATTTTATCTAAACACCCGGGCGAGGAAACGGCAGTTCTGGTGTTGGGTGATGACAAAAGCAAACAAGTGGTTAGAGTGCCTGCGACAATTAAAATATCTGATGATCTGACAGCCTCTATCTTGAAGGTTCTTGAAGAACCAAACGTGGCGATTAAGTAGTTACAAAATTGAGCCGCTAGATTTTAATAGAATAATTCCACTTGATATAGTTATTATGATTAAACTATCTAAAACGGGGTGCCTCACAACAAACAGTTCACCTCTGTGTAGAACTTTCTTAGCGCCAACACTGTGAGAAATTAGAAGGTACAATACACCTAAGCTAGTTAATATGTACATAGTGTTTCTGGCCCAAGTTGCGCCAGTTGATGAACTAACTAAAGCGATTTGTTTATCGCTAACTCCTAGAATACCGTTTTCGACAACTGACGAGGTTTGAGTATTAAGTGGCTTTGCATACATGGCTACAACGATTATTGCTGGTCCTCCGTCTTGAAAGTTAGTCGCGGTAGCTGTACCAATGCCAACTTCTGCATATTCGTTATTTAGTATGTTATCTCTGTGTGCAGGGCTACTTAACCAAGCGTTGACTATATTTTGGCCATTATTAAACCCGTAGGCTAGGTTCTCGCCGGCCGTAGCATAGCTATAGCCATTTTTTTTAATAAAATCCCAAGGTTCACTGCCTTCAGGAGTTGTGTGTGACCAGTAATTGCGCCTAACCATGTCTTTTGCCTTTGACTCGGCTGCGTCTTTTAATTTTTGATTAGAATTTAACCCGACTAGTGAATCTTTTTCGCGTACTGAATTGGTAATCTCTATGATGCTTTGCTCTATCTCAGATGTTTCGGCTCCTTTTACTGATGAAGATAAAATAGTACTAACTGGTAAAAGCAATGCCGTAAACAAAAATATAAAGCTTATAAATAATGGTAAAAATGGATAGTAATGCTTTAAATATTCTTTAGTATGACGATGCCTAGGCTTAAGATTATTGTTTTTCTTTTTTTGTGTTGATTTCATACTATAAGTATAAAATAAGCTTATGCTTCTTGCAAACCGTATAATGCTATAGCTGCTGCCTGGACTACATTAAGCGATTCTTTTTGTCCATGCATAGGTATTTCAATAATGTCATCGCATAAATCTAGAGTCGTTGCGCTTACACCTTTTGGTTCGTTGCCTATAATCAAGACAGTTTTATTTCTTGGCAAATACTCATTAAGTTTAATAGAGTTACTAGCTTGTTCAAGTGCAACTATTCTATATCCCTGGGACTTAAATTTATTTATAGCATCGGTTAAATTTTTGTAGTACTTCCATTTAAGGCTTTTCTCTGACCCTAAAGAAGTTTTTATAATTTGATTATGATTTTTAAGTGCAACATGGGGAAGCCTGTCGTCATTTTTTTTGCGTGGGTGTGGTGTGTAGCCACAAAGGTAAAATGCTTTTACACCAAGGCATTCGGCTGTTCTAAATAATGAACCTACATTATGAGAACTCCTAATATTGTCTGCCAACAAGACTATTTGTTTCTGCATGAAACAAGCATACACTATTATATTGATATGCAAATATGGTTAAATATACTTATGCAAAAAAATGGTGGGTATTAAATGGGTCAAGATGCGCGTTACGACGAAGAGCAGGCGACATTACGGCGTGCTAGGATTTTAGGTTTACCATATTTTGACACTACAGATATCTCCAACAAACCTTTGTACGATAAGGTTTTATCAAAACAAGAGATGTACCAACATAAACTAGTTCCACTGCAGGCAGATGAGCATAATATTAGTTTTGGTATTACAAATACAACTTCACAATCTACGATGAATCAATTTAAGCAACGGTTCTTAGATCAGCGTATAAGTTTCATGTTAATTTCAGATGCCGGATATCGTGACTATATGCGTCGATATGACCCTCCTAAAAAAGTTGAATATAAAGACATTGAATTAACAAACGCCGGTAGCGAACAATTACTGCAAAATGTATCCTCAATTCTTCAGCAGGTTAATGCAAAGGACATGTTAGCCTATTTGGTTCAGCAAGCTCATAGATTAAAAGCATCAGATATTCACACAGAAAGCCAAAGGGACTACGTTAGAATTCGTCTAAGGATTGATGGTGTGCTTCATCCAATAGCTAAAATTACTCATCAAAAATATCATATTTTGGTATCGGCAATTGCTAGCGCTGCAAATATTTCAACGCAGGCTCCTGAAGCACAGCAGGGGCATATCGCCCAAAAACTTACGCTAGATGACGGCACGTTAGTCGATGTAAATTTGCGTATAGAGACTGTGCCCACTATCAACGGCATGGATATTGTGATGCGTCTATTTAATATGCGCCAAGACATGTATAACCTTGATAACCTCGGCTTGTCTAAAAGCGAAAGAAAAGTTGTCGATGACATTATAGCCAGACCGAGCGGATTGGTACTTGTGATTGGCCCAACTGGTTCAGGTAAGACGACGACTCTGTATTCTATGCTTAATTCGCTTAATCAAGATTCAAGAAAGATTATTACTATTGAAGATCCGGTTGAATATCAATTTGAGGGACTGTCGCAGATATCAGTTAGTAGCAAGAGTTCGCAAGATATAAGTTTTGCCGAAAAACTTAGAGCAGTTTTAAGACTGGATCCTGACATTGTAATGGTGGGAGAAATAAGAGACAACGACACTGCCCGAACTGCTTTGCAAGCATCGCTTACCGGGCACTTAGTGCTTTCGACTTTCCATGCTGGTTCTGCTGCAGCAGCTCTAACAAGACTCATGGACGTTATTGGCGCTAATCCACTATTTGCCTCAGCAATTAGGTTAGTTATGGCACAGCGGCTTGTACGAAGGTTAGATGGTGAATCAAAACAACCATATAAGCCTACAGAAAAAGAACTCGATTATATCAAGCGGGTTCTTAGTACAATCCCAGACTCTGCCGAGAAGCCCAACGTTGAAAACCTACAGTTGTATAAGCCTGTACCATCTGCAAATAATCCGTATGGCTTTAAGGGTCAAGTTGCATTACGTGAACAATTTATAATGAACGAAGATATATTAAAACTTCTTCAAGGCGGTAATACCTCTACTTCTACGCACGAAATCGAACAAATTGCTGTTAAAAGCGGCATGCGAACAATGATTCAAGATGGCATTCTAAAAGTTTGTGCCGGCCAAACAACTCTCGGCGAAATCTCTCGGGTATTGGGTTAAAAAGGCTCCTCAATAGCAATTCCAGCCTCTTTCATAACTTCTCTGGCCAACATCAAATCAACTCTATCTAGTTTTTCGTATAAAGATTCAAAGAAGCTATCGTCTAAATTGGGGTCAGCAACTTCTTCTTCGTTGATGCCAAGCCTTCTTAAAACTTCGCTTGGCGCTACCGTGCTTTGCGCAAGAATATAGTCACTTCTTGTACCATTTGTGCCACAACCGTAACAATTAAACTTGTTTGACTCGCGCATCCAAAGTGATGGAGATTTCTCATCATGGATTACACACAAACTAACAAGCGCTCCAGATACCGAACGAATTCTATACAGTATTCCAGTAGCATCAGCGATTGGCTTCCACCCTTCAATGTCATGAAGGTCTAGTAATTGGTCTATGCCAGATCTTGCCCTCTCAGGCATTACTTGATTACTTTCGCAATTTCTGGCACTAGGTTTTCATTTAGGGGGCTTGGAATTATCTCATCTGGGCTAGGGTTCTCTACAAGGCCAGCAATTGCTTCAGCTGCCGCAAGCTTGTGCTCGTCTGTAATTGCTTTAACTTTATTATCGAGTGCGCCTCTAAAAATACCAGGAAAGGCCAAGGCATTATTAACTTGGTTTGCAAAATCGCTGCGGCCAGTTGCCACAACGGCTGCTCCGGCTTTTTTGGCCTCATCAGGCATAATTTCTGGTGTTGGGTTGGCCATAGCAAAGATTATTGGGTCTTTGCCCATAGATTTGACCATTTCTTTGGTGAGCAGACCGGCTTTAGAAACACCAATAAATATGTCGGTACCCTCGGCAAGAACTTCTTCTAGTGAGCCGTCAAAGCCCGACTTATTAGTGAATTCTAGAAGCTTCTTTTTCTCATTATTTAGGTCTTGTCTGTTTTGGCTTACCACGCCTTTGCTGTCTACGGCATAAATCTCTGGCTTAGCATATTTATAAAGTAGTTTAATTATTGCTGTTCCAGCTGCGCCAGCACCAACTACCACAATTTTTGTATCAGATAACTTCTTCCCGGTAACTTTCATGGCATTTATAAGGCCTGCTAAAACTACCACTGCTGTACCGTGCTGATCATCATGAAACACTGGTATATCTAGTTCTTGCTTTAGCCTGTCTTCTACCTCAAAGCAAAGTGGTGCCGCGATGTCCTCAAGGTTAATGCCGCCAAAGGTAGGAGACAACGCCTTAACTGTGCTAACAATTTCGTTAGCGGAATGAACATTCAAAACAATTGGCACTGCATCAATGTCTGCAAAGTGCTTAAAAAGCATGCTTTTACCTTCCATGACAGGTAAAGCGCCCTCTGGGCCAATATTTCCAAGCCCAAGTACAGCTGAGCCGTCACTAACTACGGCAACGCTGTTTTGTGTCCAAGTGTAGTCGCGGGTTTGCTCCGGGTGCTTGGCAACATAGTCACTTACAGCAGCCACGCCAGGGGTGTAATAGGTGCTCAACTTATCTTTAGAATCAAGCTTATCATTAAGTTTTACCCCGATTTTACCCTTTAGTTCTTTATGCTTTTGTAGTGCAATTTTGCTGTAGTCTTTACTCATACTAGGTATCATAGCATTATCGTTAGGCCAATAATTACAAAATATTAACTAACAGTTGAAAAAACAGTTACTTTGCTGTAAAATAAACCTCTATGCAATCTGTTATCGATTCAATTCAAGATAAATATAAGAAGCACCAAATCGTAGACGTTCGTTCTGGCGACACCGTACGTGTTCACCAAAAAATTAAAGAAGGTAACAAAGAGCGTGTTCAGGTTTTTGAGGGCCTAGTTATTCGAACAGACCGCAAGAACAGTCATACTGCAAGCATAACTGTTAGGCGAATTGCTAGCGGCGTTGGTGTAGAAAAGTCCTATTTACTTCATTCTCCGCTCGTAACCAAGGTAGAAGTAGTTAAAAGAAGCAAAGTAAGGCGAAACTACCTAAGCTACATGCGTAACCTAACAGGTAAATCAGCCAGACTTACAGGCGTTAGCTTTGATAAAGAATCTGTCAACACAGTAGAAGAAAAACCAGAAGAACCAAAAATCGAACCCGAAGTTTCTAATAAGCCAAAAGAAGAAGTGCAAGCTAAGGCTGACGATCAACCAGAGGCAGAAAAAGCCAAAAAAACAGAGGAAAAATAGCTAAACCCATTTACGTAATCGATTACGTAAACGAATACGTAAATCAAATCCGCTTTAACCGGCGGATTTTTTATTTATACTTTCTTGTATCGGCAAATTTGTTCCATTTTGACTCGCCAAAACGGAACCCAAAAAGCGACAGGCAACTGTAATTCTTGAGGGTATCATTGTCAAAGAGCACAATGTTCAGACAACTCACTAAACGTTCAAACAAGTCTTCACTCTAAATGTGCCTTTGACATTCATCCACCCAGGAACTCCATAGCCTGGAAGTAAAAAACGTAAAACTCACAATGGAATTATCACTATAGTGCAGCTAAGATGTTTGTATGAATAAGGATAAAAATAATGTTGCTTATGTTGATGGGCAAAATTTATATATGGGTACATCAAAGAGTAGCCCAAAGTGGAAGGTAGATCTTGCAAAATTTAGGATTTATCTTAGGGACAAATACTCTGTACAGAAGGCATATTATTTTCTTGGATTTGTTCAAGAGGGCATAGACTATGAGAAGTTATACGATGCCATTCAATCCGCAGGATTTATTGTTAAGTTTCGACAACACAATAGTGCTATGGTTGGCAAAAAGAAAGGAAATGTTGATTCTGACATTATTTTTTCGATAATGAAGCAACTTGCAGAGAAAGAAAAATTTGATAAAGTTATTTTGGTTTCTGGCGACGGTGATTATAAGATGCTTGTTGATTACTTGATAGAGAAAAAGAAGTTCGAGAAGATATTGTTTCCAAACAAAAAATACAGCTCATCTCTATATAAAAAGATCGGTGCTAAGCACTTTGCATTTTTGGATGAACCAGATTTAAAACGGAAGATTTCTTACTCAAAAAAATGACATAAATTGAAAAAGGATCCTTAGGTACGGGACCGTTCGGAGCCTTTTTCGTCTTAATAGCTACATTATATATAATATTGCACAAATAGTCAATATATTGCAGGATATACTATTCTGACATTCATCTGCTCAGGAACTCCAGAGCCTGGAACAGCCCAGGAAACTCGTCACTCACCAATCATGATCCCCCAAAGCCCAGAAAAGTATTTGAAATTTAGATCACTAATAAACTATGTCTTTTTCAATGCCTCTAAGCCTTCAGATCCAGCCTCAATAAGATTAACGGCATGAGTTGTAAATAGTGGAGAAACAAAAGGATCTTTATTTAATGGTATTTCATTATCTCCAATTTTATTGAAGATATACCAGAAGTATTTATAAGGTCCAAACGTACCCTCCTTTAGATATTTTAGGGCTAATTTGTTTTGGTGTAATATTATTTCTTGCTTAATCCCAGTGAAATCACTTATGGCTTTGGTAACGGCTTGACGATCACCCTCTTCGTAGTATTTCAAAATTGAAATGAGGTAGTAACTTAAACACCAGTTGACCAATACGGCATCAATTAACTTTTCATCTTTTGTTGGCAGAATTTTGTTATGCTTAATATCTTTACATATTTCATCATAATAAACATCCCTGTATAAATCCTTGTAGAAATATGTCAGTATTGCGTTGATTTTTTGATCTATTATATCTTTCATTCTATTAGCTAGTATTACATATATAGATCATTTAAAATAATCCAATTAATAATGAAAAAAGAATACCTAAAATGAACGTAATTACGCTAAACCACTTATTCCAGGTTGAATCTTTCTTGCTCTGCTCCATTATTTGCTTTGTATTAGTTAGAGCGTCTAATGTGTCTCTTATATTTAGCAAGAATCTGTGGTCTAAATTATTCCCAACAATTTCATCATCCTTATGTAGTTTCTTAATTCCTCAAGCCTAGCAGACAAATCCTTAAGGGATTTTGCATTAGCCAGTTTATCAAGCAGAACATAATAACCCTGGACAGTATCATTTATATACATTTCATCTAAATCGTCTTGTCTTCCCATGTTGGCAATATAGCACAGGGCACCCTGAAACACATTGCACATTAAACAATGCGCACTTAATAAGAGTTAAGTTTGAGCCGATTAAGTGATAAGTTAATTGTATGAATGTATATTTAGATATTGATGGGGTATTGTTAGCGTGTGAGGGGGCGACATCTGCGTATGCTGATGAGTTCTTAAAGAAAGTTGTTACAGAAAACCTAGGAAATGTTTATTGGCTTACTACTCACCAGTGGCTAGGCGAGAATAGGGCAGTTGAAAGGCTAGAGCCACACCTAAAACCTGAAACAGTTGAGCTAATAAAACTAATAAGACCGACGCAGTGGGGAGAATTTAAAACAGAGGGCATAGATTTTACAGAACCATTTTTATGGTTTGATGATGATTTGTTTCCAGAAGAAGAAAAGGTACTGCGAGAGCACGGGGTTTTAGAAAACCATATAAGTGTAGACCTTTATAAAGACCCAAACCAACTGACAAAATTTATAAA
The DNA here is from genome assembly GCA_020428405.1 of Candidatus Saccharimonadota bacterium. GTDB lineage: Bacteria > Patescibacteriota > Saccharimonadia > Saccharimonadales > JAGQNJ01 > JAGQMZ01. Next base: position 29,559 of record JAGQMZ010000006.1, read on the forward strand.
CTCCTTCCCAACCCCCAAGAACAATTGATTTGGCATAAGTGTTATAATAGAAGTATGAAAAAGAATCAAATAAAGTTTGGTTATAGCGACATAAGGCTTTGGTTTGCATACTTAATAACATTAACGGTGGTGTTTATTGCCGGTTTATGGATGGGGTTGTTTGGAGCATTCATAGTTTTTGGACCACTATTATTTATGTTTTTACTTGGACTATTTGGAGTAATTGATCAGGATGCTACGGTGCATGAAAAATGGCAAATACCCGTAGAAAGTGCAGTTTTTGAAGCAATTTCCGAAGAGGAGCAGCGTTTAGAAAAAGAGAACGCATTACTTAGAAAAAATACTAAAATTATTCAAGAACAAGAAAAAGAATTTAAACAAAGCAAAAAACAAAAAATCAAAGGTCTCACAAAAACTGCATAATTTATAAATTTAATGTGGCTTGGAAGGTTCCTGGTTCAGATAACGCCACAAATACAATTATTGTCTGAGGACTCACCCTTTAGGGCGAACCTGAAAGGTTGTTGTCCGAAGCATTGTATTTTTGACTAGTTGTATGCCAAGAGCCAAACACCGCCACGAGGGGTTTTGCCTACTTTTGACCTGGTAGCCAAAACTAGGTCGCACAAGCTTGCAGAGCAAGTGGCGAAACCAATATATGATAAATTAATTACATGATAGGGATTGATGAGGTTGGTAGGGGAGCATGGGCTGGGCCACTCTTAGTAGTAGCTGCCAGTCAAATTACCTTGATAGACTTTCCGGTAAACGATTCTAAAAAGTTAACTAAAAAACAGCGAGAAGCCATATTTGAAAAATTGCGACAAATTTGCAAATTTGGTGAAGGCTGGGTTGAAGCTGATGAGATAGACAAACTTGGCCTTACTAAAGCCATGAGGCTTGGCGTGGCTCGCGCCTTAAAGGCGCTAGGGGCTAAGGAGACGGAAGAAATTATTATGGATGGTCACATAAATTATTGCGAGCCAAAGTTTGTAAATGTAGAGTGTGTTATTAAGGCTGACGCCAAATACCCAGTAGTTAGTGCGGCAAGCATCTATGCTAAAGTTACCAGAGATAACTACATGGCAAAATTAAGTGAAAAGCACCAAGAGTACAATTTCGCCAACAACGTTGGTTACGGCACAGCTGGGCACCGTCAGGCAATTAACGATTTTGGAGTTACAAAATACCATCGTTTATCTTATAAACCAGTCAAGGAGTCTTTAAATTGATTAGTCAAAGCGGCAAAGTAGCCGAGCAAAAAGCCGCAGAATATTTACAAGAACAGGGTTACAAGATAGTTGCTACAAACTGGCGTATTCGGGTTTGTGAGATTGATATTGTGGCACAAAAAGATGGGTGTGTTTACTTTGTTGAAGTTAAGTATAGAAAAAGCCAAGCTTGGGGCTCAGGCTTAGAGTACATAACTAAATCTAAAATTAAACAAATGAATTTTGCGGCCGAGGTTTGGATGGGTCAAAACAATTGGAACAGCGACTGCTCACTTGCCGCCATAGAAATTGAGGATGAAGACTATAAAATTACTTCTTTTTTAACTGATCTTTAAAGAAATCTTTAATCTTTTGCTCGTCACGCTTTCGCCATGCAATTCTGGCCTCTATATCTGCCTCGCCAACAGCGATGTTTTTTGTTAACGATTTATCGTTCATTTTTAGTTTAAAGAACTCACGGTACTTTTTCTGGCCTTTTTCGTCTGTTACAGCGCCAGCAATGTAAACTGGTAAGTAATCATACGACTTACTTTTATTTAGCTTTTTAACAATGTTATCCCAGTTATCTTCAACCCAATCCCACATTAAGTCTCGGGTTTTG
>JAGQMZ010000006.1:31491-35184 GCA_020428405.1 Candidatus Saccharimonadota bacterium
TCGGCACTGGCGTCTTTGTAAGATTTAATTAGGTTATCTATAGCGCCATCCACCAAGTTGTTTTTAACAACTGCAGCTAATATTGAAGGCCTCAGCTCTGAATCAATCTCATCTAAAGTTTTTGCACTCTTGTAACGTTTTTTGGCTTCTGCTAGTGCATCTTTGTCTTTGCCGGATAACATTAAGCTGATTACTGTGTGACGCAGCTGAATATCATTTGGTGATTCTGTTGGTTTGTGATCCCAGCCTAGTTTTTTATACCAGTCACTGGCAATTTTTTGTTTGAACGATTCTATGTTTTTTTCTGTAGTTTTATCACCATCAGTTAGCTGCCTGGCAAAACCAATTGTTCTGGCAAACAATGCCCAAACAGTGTCTCTTGTTTCTTTATGAGAAACAGCCACAATATCCAGTGCATTAATAAGCGAGATGTCGCCACGTTTTGCTAGTAGCAATTTGTCATTCAGCACGTTTACCCGTCCTTCAGTACTTAGACTCTGTTTGGCTACGGCGTTTGCAACCGCCTGTCTGTGCTCTGGGTTTAAATAATGAGTTAAGAAATGGCCACTTCCATCAATGTTAGTAATTAAGTATTCATTTTTGTTGAGCTTGTACTGCGCCGCCTTTTTGATAAGGATTGTGTCGGTTGGCAGCGCGTTACTAAGCAGTGGCACTGGCCAGATTATGTGGTTAGCATCAGAATCTAGAGTAAATCTTTCTTGCTTAACTTCTACTGTATTATCTACTTGAGAAACATGGATCACCGGCATACCAGGCTGTTCAATCCAAGGGGTTAACAACTTAGAGACATTCTTACCACTTGATTTTGATAGACTATTCCACAGGTCTTCTCGAGCACTATTTGAGTAGGCATGTTTTTTGAAGTATTCAAATAAGCCTGCCCTAAAGGCTTCATCGCCTACATACTCTCTAACCATTTTGATTAAACGGCCACCTTTTGCGTAAACAATGCCAGGGTCAAACAAAGTGCTAATGATATCTGGGTCAGTTACTTTAACGCCAACTGGCTGGATTTCTTTGTAGATGTCGCGGTTAGTGGCGCTTAAAACATCGGCAGACATGTATTGCTCCCACATCTTCCAGTCTGGGTGGACGGCGTCTAGGGCAATGTATTCCATGATGCTAGCAAAACTTTCATTTAGCCAAAGGTCATCCCACCACTTCATGGTTACCAGGTTGCCAAACCACTGATGAGATAGCTCATGAGCTATAACTAAAGAAACATATTGCTCACTAGTGATTGAGCGGTTTTTTGGGTCGGTTAACAGTGCAATTTCTCTATAAGTTATTAAGCCCCAGTTTTCCATGGCGCCAGAGTCAAAATCGGGTAGGGCTACTTGATCACATTTTGGCAGTGGATAAGGAGTTTTAAAGTAATCATTATAAAATTCTAAAAATTTAATAGCCTCTTGATTGGCGTATTGAAGTTCCTTTTTATCCCTAGAAATAGCCGACCAACTTCTTACTTCAATACCATCTTTTGTTTTTCCTTCCACACAGTGTATATTGCCGGCAATAAAAGCTAGTAAATAAGAAGACATTTTAGGAGTTGTTTCAAATTCTGTTGAAACTAACTTTTTGATTTTTGACTTCTTTTTTATTGGTGTGTTTGATAATACTATTGCATTTTTGTCGGTTATAATAGTTAAGTCAAAAGTAGCTTTTGCCTCAGGCTCGTCAATGCAGGGGAAGGCTTCACGTGAATGGTGACTTTCAAATTGGGTGGCGATAATAATTTCTTTCTTGTTTCGATGCTCAAACCTAGACGGATATATTCCGAGCATGTCATCGGTTATCTTACCTTTAAACTGCAATTTAATTTGGTATTTACCAGGGAAAATTGATTGTTTGCTGTGTAGTCTTATTTCATCAAATTTTTTGTGATGAAGTATTCTATCAATATTAACTTTAATATCTTGATCACGGCCTTTGGCTACTACTTCAGCGGATGTAACCCTTAAACCGTTTTGATGGAAAACCAATCGTCTAGTTGGTCTGCCAACTTTCTGACCAGTAATAAGAATGGTTCCATTAAATGTTAAATTGTCTCTATCTATCTGAATCTCTAATTTATAATTGGTTGGTTGGAACTGGTTGTATAGTCTTTTTACTGCTTTTGCCATTTTTATAGATTAACATGGTTATCAAGCTGGCGAGTATATTTATTATTGCAACTTGACATTACAGACACATGAATGATAATATATGAAAAGCGTATGTCGACCGGCAGGTCGGCTTTTTTAATGCCGAAAGGAACAAAAATGGAACTTGATGTAAAACAATTAACAAATGCCTTAAGGGCAATTGCAGAAGAAAAAAATTTACCAGAAGATACTGTTCAAGAAATTGTTGAGCAGGCTTTATCAGCAGCTTTTAGAAAAGATTATGGTGATAGAGATCAAGAAGTAAGAGTAAGTGTTAATCTTCATACTGGTGATGTCGACGCTTATGTATTTAAGGAAGTTGTTGAATCTGCTGAAAACAAGCAAACTGAAATTTCTTTAACAGAAGCTCAAGCTATGAAGAAAAATGCTGCAATTGGTGACGAGATGGAAGTTCACACTGATGTAAAAAGTTTTGGCCGGGTAGCTGCCCAAACCGCCAAACAGGTTATTTTACAACGTTTACGTGAAGCCGAGCGAGAGATTATAGTCAGTGAATACCAAGATAAAATTGGAACAGTTATTAACGGAATAGTTGCGCGAGTTGATGCACGCGTTGTTCGTGTTGACCTTGGTAAGGCTCAAGGAATTCTACCAAGTAGCGAGCAGATTCAAGGTGAGCATTATTATCCAGGGCAGCGTCTAAAAGTTTTCTTAAAAGATGTAGAACGAGGTAACCGTGGTCCACAGCTAATTCTTTCACGCGGTAACACAGAGTTTGTTGAGTGGCTATTTAAAGCCGAAGTTCCGGAAATGGAAAACGGTGCGGTAGAAATTAAAGGAATTGCCCGAGAGGCCGGTATTAGAAGTAAAATTGCAGTTGCTAGCACAGTTCAAGGGGTGGACCCAGTCGGTACTTTTGTTGGAGGTCATGGAACACGCGTAAATGCTGTAATGAGTGAGATAGGCGAGCAAGAGAAGATTGATATCATAGTTTGGGACGAAGATATAGTTACCTACATAACAAACTCGTTAAGCCCAACAAAGGTATCCAAGGTTACGGTCGATAAAAGTAATAATAAAGCCGTCGTAACCGTTCCGGAAGATCAACTAAGTATTGCAATTGGTAAAGGCGGCCAAAACGTACGGCTTGCCAGCAAGCTTACTGGTTACGAACTTGATATAGTTAATGGCTCGGGGGAAGAAAAACAAGAGCCTGAGACTAAAGAACCTAAGCAGCCACCAAAGCTAAAAAAGAAAAGTGAGCTTGAGAGCAGCTTGCTAGACGCAATCGAAGAACACGGCGAGTAACAACCCACACAGATAATTTGTTAAAATATTTATATGTCAGAGTTTTCAGAGCAAACCCCTAGTCCATATGATGAAAACGGACGTAGAAGTACAGGCTACGAAGTTGATAAGCATCCAGAGTACGATTATGAAGGTAAAATAAGGCAAAAAATTGATGAAATTCTTAGAGTGTCGGACGCTTTGCTGACTGCAGATGGTGTCACGTACGATCCCGACAAAACCGTTCTAACAACTACCGTAAGTGGTGATATGCGTACAG
>JAGQMZ010000070.1 GCA_020428405.1 Candidatus Saccharimonadota bacterium
CTGCTGCACGTAACAAAGCAAAATATGGTGCTGATTTTTATGCAAAAATCGGTGCTGCAGGTGGCAAAAAAGGTACAACTGGTGGTTTTTATGCTAACCGTGAACTAGCTCGTATCGCTGGTGCTAAGGGTGGTAAGATTAGCCGCCGCACAAAGAAGTCTGCTTAAAACAGCTCGCAATGCCCGATAAAATTCAGGCAAAGCCCGACTTTGATCGGGCTTTTTGCGTATTTTGGTGTCTTAGGCTTCCGATGCTCGTTCTTCGTATGTACATACGATTCACTGTGCTTCTCAGTTATTCCTAAAAATTCGCTAAAATGCGACTGTTTTTAGACCAACAGTTACCTAAAAGACATAGAACCTGTCGTACAATAATGTCCAAAACACGTTGTACGACATACGGCTTTTCACCTCTGTTGCTCGGGGCGCGTTACTTATAAATACGTAGAAAACTCTAATTCTGTATCAGTATGCGTTTGACGATATAAAAACTAGGCAACGATTTTTCTGTATGGCCTACAGAAACGTTCAGCTGTAATTCGCCACTTTTTATGACAAAAGATGCAGGTATAGTGGTTATTATCAATCTGGACACCGCTTAAATGACAAGCAGGGCAAAGACTACGGCGGTGTAGCCAATTACGATAGCTATCTATACAATCCTCCGCATGATCTTCATCAATCACGGTGTCGGCTTCCTTGGCAAGCTCTTTGGCCTTCTCCCATGCGGCTACCTCCATCTGTACTAACTCAATGTCTGAGTAGTACTGGGTGTGCCCGAGAAGTGCGTGTCCCGTTTCGTGTAGCAATGCCCACAAACCCTCTGTGGTCGAGTCTCGACTATCGTAGTACACCGTTTTATCCGAAGGCGACCAGTAGAACGTATCAGCAGTAGCTAGGTGGATATTCGTGTGAGTTTGCCGGAGGTTTTTAGCAAGGTCTTCTAGCGTCATTGTTTAGTGCACAGTAGGTACCCACCGTATATAACTGCTTCCTCCGGGTGTTTTGCCTGCACGATTTGCGGCATTTTTGTAATCATTTCACTTCGGTACAGCTCAAGTTCCTCGTGTAATCGCTCGTGGAATTTTGGTAAGTGTGTTC
>JAGQMZ010000071.1 GCA_020428405.1 Candidatus Saccharimonadota bacterium
CAAGTTACACAAGAAAACTTAAACAAGGCACTTAATAATGTTGCTCGAGTAGCGACTGGTCGAACTACCCTACCGATACTAAATAACGTACTAATACAGACAACCAACAACCAGCTTCGAATTTCGGCTACAAACCTTGATATAGCGATATCTCAACAGATTGGTACGAAAATCAAAACAGAAGGCTCTCTAACTGTCCCTGCTCGGCTTTTTCAAGACTTTGTAAGTAACTTACCAAAAACCACTATTTCCCTGAAACAAAACGAAAACAGACTACATTTATCTGCGGAAAACTACAAATCTATAATAAATGGTACTGCTATTGATGACTATCCAATAATGCCGGCTCTACAAAGCGAAGAAAGTTTTACGATATCAGCTCAAGAAATGAAACAGGCTTTACAACAGGTAATATTCTCCGCTTCCAGTGACGAATCACGGCCCGTGTTAACTGCAGTCTACCTCTATAGCTATAATGGCAAGTTAATTATTGTAGCAACCGATAGTTATCGTTTAGCAGAAAAGACTATTGGTGATATAGATAAAGAAGTTAAATTATTGATACCTGTGTCTGCGATGGGTGATCTACTCCGTATTATCAACGAACAATCTGGTGATATAAAAGTTTCGTATGATGAACAGCAAGTGTGTTTTAAAGTGGATAATATTGAGCTCATCGCTAGGCTAATAGAAGGAAACTATCCGGATTACAAAAAGCTCATACCAGAAAATTTCTCCAAAAAGGCTGTTGTTAGTAAAAAAGAGTTATTAACAATAACAAAAATATCAGGGCTTTTTTCTAGAGAAAACGCTGGCAGTATTAATGTTTTGATATCTGAAAATAGTCAATCACTATCTGTTAAATCTATAGCCTCACAAGTAGGAGAAAATGAATCTAAGACACAAGGAAAAGTTATTGGTGAAGGAGATATTACACTAAATTCAAGATACCTACTTGATGGACTACAAGCAATAGAAGGAGAAGATGTTAGTTTTTGTTTTAATGAAAAGTTAGAAGCAATAATTATTAAGAACGAAACAATAAGTAACTATGTTCATGTAATCATGCCACTTAAAAGCTAGAAAAGTATAATATAA
>JAGQMZ010000072.1 GCA_020428405.1 Candidatus Saccharimonadota bacterium
CATCTGATTATTCGAACCAAATTGACCACCTACTCCAGATGCTGGCCTTGATCTAGGCATGCTGGATGGCGATCCGAACGCTGTTTTGGGAGGTTCCTTGGTGGATAATCGTGCAAAGATCTCCTCTTCTACTTTTGCTTTTGGACGCCCGTATTTAGCCGCTGACAACTGTTTTAAGGCGCTTGATAGCTTTTCATTAGGTTTTCCTAGTGTTGGCAGTGTAGCCATACTAAAAGGCTGTGTAGGCACTCCGCTGATCAATGTTCTAACAATGGTATTGAAATTTGGGACACGTAGCAAATCATCACCATCAAATAATGGCTGAAAGTATCTAGACAGCGTATCTACGTCATTCTGACCAATCCTAAACGAAACAATTGTACCAATATTACCAAAAACAGCTTCTCGAATCTCATCTGTTAATTGGGTTGTAAACTGGTTGGCAACAACCAAATTAAGGTGATACTTTCGCGCCTCTGACATAATTGTAGCAAATGAGTCTGTTGAGAAGTTCTGAAACTCATCTACATACAAACAAAAATCTTGTCGTTGATCTTCAAGAATATTAGCTCTACTCATAGCTGCTGCCTGAAATTTCATAACAAAAATCATACCTAACAACCTAGAGTTTAATTCACCTGTCTTTCCTTTACTGAGATTAACTAATAGAATCTTTTTGTTGTCCATAATATCCCGTAAATCAAACGAGCTTTTAGTCTGACCAATGATATTTCGCATCATTTCATTACTTAAGAACGCTCCGAACTTGCTGACAACCCAAGCAATGACTTCGCCTGAATCATTTGATCTCTG
>JAGQMZ010000073.1 GCA_020428405.1 Candidatus Saccharimonadota bacterium
ATTGTTATTTGGGACGATTCCACGAAAGAGTATATTATTAATGCATTAAGTCCAACAAAGGTTAGTAGTGTAGATATTGACGAGGGACGCAAAAAAGCTACAGTAAAGGTGCCCGAAGATCAGTTAAGTATTGCAATTGGTAAAAGTGGTCAAAATGTTAGACTTGCTAGTAAACTTACTGGTTATGAAATCGACATCGTAGGAACAAAGGAAGAGCAGAAGGAAATCAAAGAAGAGCCCAAACAACCACCAAAGTTAAAGAAGAAAAGTGAACTTGAGAGTAGTTTATTAGAAGCAATAGAAGAACACGGCGAAGAAAGTAATTAGCACTCTTGACTTGCGAGTGCTAATTTAGTTATACTAAAAACAGCGATTTTGCGCTACATATAATTTAACGAGGGTATAGCTAAAAAATGCCACCAAATTCATCTGATTTTCAAGAGATACTGAATCATTTAACCGAAAACGCTCTGCGAAGCTTACAGCAAGCTGACGGTATTGCTCGTGCTTCAGGTAGTCCGTATGTTGGAACACAGCATATTCTTTTGGGTATATTGGCACAAGAAGCATCTATCGGTGCAAAAATGTTACAAGATAGCGGTGTAACGCTCGACAGGGCTAGACTTGCCTTAAATCTGACACCAAAAGCCACTGTCATAAATATGGGCGCCAAAGGTTTGAGCGAAACAGCAAAGCTGACATTAAAAATGGCTTACGAA
>JAGQMZ010000074.1 GCA_020428405.1 Candidatus Saccharimonadota bacterium
CGGAATCCAGTGGTAAAACCACATTGACATTGCATGCGATTGCTGAATGTCAAAAAGCCGGAGGAACGGCTGCATTTGTAGATGCAGAACATGCGCTTGACCCATCTTATGCGGAAAAACTCGGTGTCAACATTAATGAATTACTGATTTCTCAACCGGATACCGGTGAACAGGCTCTGGAAATCTGCGATATGCTGGTTCGTTCCGGTGCGGTCGATTTAGTAGTGATCGACTCGGTCGCTGCATTGACACCAAAAGCTGAAATTGAGGGTGATATGGGTGATTCACACATGGGCTTGCAGGCTCGCCTCATGTCTCAAGCACTTAGAAAACTGACCGGAAACATCAAACGCACCAACTGCATGGTGATATTTATTAACCAAATTCGTATGAAGATTGGTGTTATGTTCGGAAGTCCTGAAACCACAACCGGTGGTAATGCTTTGAAATTCTACGCTTCAGTCCGTTTGGACATCAGACGTATCGGTGCAATCAAGAAAGGTGATGAAATTCTTGGTAACGATACCAGAGTGAAAGTTGTTAAAAACAAAATGGCACCTCCATTCAAACAGGTGGAATTCGAAATAGTTTACGGCGAAGGAATTTCCCGCCTCGGCGAAATCATTGATTTAGGTGTCGCTCATAACCTGATTAACAAGTCCGGTTCCTGGTATTCTTATGGTGATAACCGCATCGGACAAGGTAAGGAAAATGCCA
>JAGQMZ010000075.1 GCA_020428405.1 Candidatus Saccharimonadota bacterium
CATTAGACAATGCTACTATTACTGAAACTACTCATAATAACCAGCATGCTCTACTACTAACCTATACCATTACTGACAATGGTGACTTAGACTTAGATAAAACAACTGGCATCATCAAAGACCCTGTAGGCTTAGCTACGTTAGCTGTGGGGAGTCCGAATACGGGGGTGAGGTAAAATAAGATAAAGACAAACTATATTTAGGAGGACTGTCCTCCTAAAGTGGGAAAATATGGTGTAGTAAGCAAATAAAGCTCAAGCGTCTTGTAAATTTGATACTTTATTAGTATAATATAGTTTACGGGGCTGAATTTTAAGCTCGACGTCGGACTTTATCGGTTAGATTAGCAGGTCGCTTATCAGCGTGAGGCCTGTCGCACAGTAAAGCTTGTATCAAGATTCGATATTATTAAGCGAAAGTTATCGAAAAATACAAAATGTAACCCAGGCTACGTTGAGTACTTAAGGATAATTTACAACCAATAAAAATCGGATCACAGATAAGAATTTACTGTGTGGCCGGTCTCTAATAGGTACATTTTTTTAGATGCAAATAAAGTATCTGAAGCAAAGGTTGCTGTTGCAAACTTGTTTGCACGTAGCTTTGCACCAGCTGTAGCTTAATTTCTACAGCCGTACATCGTTTGACGTCAGATAAAACCAATGTACGTCATATTT
>JAGQMZ010000076.1 GCA_020428405.1 Candidatus Saccharimonadota bacterium
GATGGTGCTGGCTGCACTGAACCTGTGTTAGGAGTTGTCAAACCTCCTGTTGAATCCTGACTACTTCCAAATGCTTGATTGTCAGTGGTAGATGGAACATAAGAGGGTGTATCTAAGCCACTATCTGTTGGTTGACTTATATCTGATGAACTTGGAAATTCGTCAAAGTCTGTAACAAGCTCTGTATTTCTTGATTCACTTACGTATTGCTGAAAAATAACATAAAGTACGCCAGCTATAAAAATAGGTACAACTATAACCAGTACAAGAACTATATTCTTACCCTTTTGTTGTAGCTGGAACTTTTTAATGTTTTTGCTGTTTGCGCTAAGGCCAACATTACTCATAATGCTTATGATAACATAACGGTGTTGTAAAGAGTATACAAACTTAACAGGGATTGACTTTTTACAAAAAACAGAGATAATATACCCCTGTACTTGTCGCAATAAAAACAACCAGCTTGTCTGGCTTTAGGCTCATACAAGGAAGGCCGATGTTGGCGAATTAAGGTGTATATACTGATACAGCTTAATGAGCAAATCAGCGAGACTGACACCGTAGGAGCCAAAGAGCAAACAGAGTTTCTGACTCTGTTAGAAAGCAGGTTTGTGACCAGACAAGCTGAGGGCCCATAGCTCAGCTGGTTAGAGCACCTGCCTTTTAAGCA
>JAGQMZ010000077.1 GCA_020428405.1 Candidatus Saccharimonadota bacterium
ATGGAGCTGGGAAAACTACAACTCTGGAAATGATAGAATCGATGCGAACAATCGACAGTGGTACGGTTATTTTGGATGGAAAGAATGTTGCCGAAAAGCCCGAAGAAGTGAAGCATGTTATTGGTGTCCAATTGCAAAGCTCCGCCTTCATGGAGAACCTTAACTTAACCGAACTTCTAAATATGTTTAGTTCATTCTATGGCCAACGTCAGAAACCGCATAAGCTGCTAGAGGATGTACAACTGACTAGTAAAGCTAAAAGCATGGTCAAGACCTTGTCTGGCGGCCAGAAACAACGTTTTAGTATTGCTACTGCGCTAGTTAACACCCCAAAGGTACTGTTTTTAGATGAGCCGACAACTGGTTTAGATCCACAAGCCAGGCGTAACCTTTGGGATTTAATAAAGACAATTCGCAAAAAAGGTATAACCGTAGTTATTACTACCCACTACATGGAAGAAGCAGAAGTGTTATGTGATCGGGTAGCGATTATGGACGGCGGAAAGATCATTGCACTAGATTCACCAAAAAACTTGGTAAAACAACTGCTAGCTAGGGGCTTTACTAAGAAACAACATGTTGAACAAGCCGACCTAGAGGATGTATTTATTGATCTTACCGGGAAGGACTTAAGGGAATAATTATGCAACGATATTTTAGAACGATA
>JAGQMZ010000078.1 GCA_020428405.1 Candidatus Saccharimonadota bacterium
CATATAAATGCCACTATTCCTAAAGACTTTTGCAATTAGCTCAGTTGGGTAAATTGGATGTGGCTTCACCATCTGGCAAGCTGATGCTGCAAATGTTGGCCGCTGTTGCTGAGATGGAGCGTGATTTATTAGTGGAGCGTACGCAGTCAGGATTGGCGAGAGCCAAAAGAGAAGGGAAGGTATTGGGTCGCCCTGTTAAAACGACAGCCAGTCAACAGGCTGAGATTATCAATCTGCGAAAAAACGGTGCATCCCTTAGTTCATTGGCTCGACTGTATAAAGTATCAAGGGCGACGATTATGCGCGTAACAGGTGAGGTGTCAAAATAACGCCAGCCCCCGTTTTGGTTCACTCTCCTAACTAGCCCATGTCACGATGTTTGTTGTTGATGTGCCGTCATAATGATAAAATGAATGCAATGAATTCGTTTTTAGGAGGTGACGCGATGGCAATGCTGACTGTACGTAATTTGCCCGATGATGTGCATCGTGCGTTACGGGTACAAGCTGCTCAACATGGGCGCAGTACCGAAGCCTATGTGCGCGAGATTTTGGCTCTAGCCGTTAAGCCTGAAAAACGCGTTCGTTTAGGGGATGCTCTTGCTGACTTGAGTCGTCAGGTTGGTTTGACGAATGAAGATTTTGAAATCTTTCAGCAAG
>JAGQMZ010000079.1 GCA_020428405.1 Candidatus Saccharimonadota bacterium
GATAAACTAGTTGTCCCAAGTGGTAAACCGAAAAAGGTCATCAGACATAAGCGCAGAGTTGTAATTTAACCTCTGTTCTGATAAAATTCTTCGAGTACATTAATAATCTGTCAACAAGTGATGATGTATTTTGCCGGCATAGCTCAGTTGGTTAGAGCGACGGTTTTGTAAACCGTAGGTCGTGGGTTCGAATCCCTCTGCCGGCTCCATTTAGGTATAATGCGAGAATACCTAAATATCCTGAGGAGAGTCAGGTCGGTGTTCTTTGACTAACACCTGTTAGTCAAATTGCAGGGATAGTGAAGCGGTCAAACACGGCAGACTGTAAATCTGCTGGCATATGCCTTCGGGGGTTCGAATCCCTCTCCCTGCACCACTACTAATTATGATGCTTGCGAGTTACTATTTATGAGTCAAAAAAGCAGGAAATGGGATTTTGAATACCCAGAGGACGGATTAGAGTTCTGGCAAGAATCCACTAAAACTGACAGAAGAGTAATGTTGACAAGTTTAAGTATGATCATCACTAATGCAACGATGATCGGTGCAGGTGCAGTACTCAGCGTAGAGGGAGATATTGTTAACGGAGCAATATGTGTTTCCGTAGGGGTCGGTGCTGTAGCA
>JAGQMZ010000007.1 GCA_020428405.1 Candidatus Saccharimonadota bacterium
ATACAATCTGATGTGCCTGAGGGTTATGAAAACGATGGTGAAAATTGTCTGCCCGTAAAAGCAGAGCAAACTCAAGAGTGCGAGGGTCTGGCTTTGAGCGAGATTTTGCCGAACCCAGAAGGCGCTGACACTGGTAGCGAGTACATAGAACTTTATAATTCTACAGGGCAAACCATTAGTTTAAAGGGTTGCAGTTTAAAGGTCGGTTCTACTGCTAAAAATCTAGAAGGTGAAGTCAAGCCAGGCTACACAGCATTTTACGGTTTAGTTTTGCCAAATGCGGCTGGTGGGCAGGTAGAATTTATTACGTCCACAACCGAAGAAGTTGTTATCTACCCTGCCAATTTAGATGACAATGAAGCTTGGGCATTGGTTGACGGTGCCTGGCAGATTACTAATCAGCCAACACCAGGCGAAGCGAACAAACCAAGCATTTCTCTGCAAGGGGTTGCTAATGAAGCTGGTCTGGAGCCCTGCCCAGAAGGTAAATATAGAAACCCAGCAACTAATCGGTGTAAAACAATAGAAACCGACGAGGGCCTTAAACCGTGCGCTCCAGACCAATACCGTAACCCAGAGACGAATCGCTGTAAAAAGAAGGCAGATACTGTAACTGCTTTAAAGCCCTGTGACCTAGGTCAGTATAGAAACCCAGAAACCAATCGTTGCAGAAAAATTTCTTCAGATGGCTCTGACTTAAAGCCTTGCGATGAAGGCGAAGAAAGAAACGCAGAGACAAATAGGTGTAGGAAGGTTGCCGGTGTTTCAACTGATGTTCCGTCAGATGTAGACGGCAGCTCAAGTAACGTAAATTTAATTTTAATTGGTTTATTCGCTGCAACTGCTGTTATATATGGAATTTACGAGTATCGTGATTCTATTGGTAACGTGTTTGCTAGGCTAAAAACTAAGGTTACAAAGTAAGCTATACTGTTGATATGCGGATTTTAGGGATTGACCCTGGTACGGGAATATTGGGTTTTGGTGTAATAGATTATATAAAAGGTAAAACTACTTTTGTTGATGCTGGCGTTATTAAAACTCCTGTGAAGCAAGAAGACAGCGAGCGATTATTTACAATTTATGAAGAGCTTGAGAGTCTTATTAAGGAGCATAAGCCAGATGTAATGGCTGTTGAAAAACTGTTTTTTATACGAAACATTACAACGGCGATGAGTGTTTCTCAGGCAAGGGGCGTTGTTTTGCTGGCTGGTAAGCAACACAAGCTAAAACTATATGAGTACACTCCCCTTCAAATTAAACAAGCAGTAACTGGTTACGGTAAGGCAGAGAAGTCGCAGATTCAAGAAATGGTAAAAGTAATTTTAGGGTTAAAAAGCATACCAAAACCTGACGACGCAGCAGATGCGCTAGCAGCCGCTATCTGTTGCAGCGCAAGTATGCGATAATAATACTAGTGAAGGTAGCTTTGGCAAAAAATAAACTCGAATTGATTATACTATTTTTATTTATTGGAGCATTTTTTGTATGGATACCTAGGGGTGAAATTGAAATAATTGATAAGGGTAACTGTAATAACCCTGCGTGTTTAAAATATGATCTTTACTCTAAAAAGGTTAATGTAACAGAGCGCGGATTCCCACTAAAGTGGACACAATATTCAGACAATCAGTTATACAACAGTAATCATAAATCATATTCGTATATTGCATTTGATCTTTTTCTTCCTTTATTAATAGCAGCACCGATTTTTATAATAAATAGTAAAAAAGAAACCAAGAAAAGATCACTAATAATATTGTCACTAATAACAGGTTTAATATTTATTTGGTATCCAAGAGATGCTGTAACTGTTAAGCAAGAAAGTTGTCTAGGAAATACTTGTATGGAAATTGCTTTACCTTCGGTATTAGTCACTGAGCGTGGCTTTCCAATAAAATGGATCACAGCAAATGGTGAACGGATTAACGATGGAGAAGAGGCTAGCAGCAAAAACTATATATTTACATTGATTGATTTGTCTATTCCAATTGTCATGGCTTCAGTTGCGATATATATATTAAATAGGAAAAAGAAATGATTGCAGTTTTAAAAGGTATGGTTGAGGAGAAGTTTATAGATTACATTGTGTTAGATGTTAGTGGTTTGGGCTACGGAGTAAAAGTAACTACGTCTGACTATGGCAGCCTAAAAACTGGCGATATAACAAAGCTGTACATCTATGAGCATATTAAAGAAGATGCACATGACCTATACGGCTTTAAGGCGCTAGAAAGTAAAACGTTATTTGAGCAGCTATTAAGTGTAAAGAATGTTGGCCCAAAAGTTGCTTTGGCGGTGCTTGATCTTGGCACGGTGGCAGAAGTTAGCCGAGCAATATCTGGCGGGGAAGTTAAAACCCTACAAACAGCAAAAGGGGTTGGTAAACGTGCGGCAGAGCAAATTATTGTAGAACTTCGTGATAAGGTGGGTGTGGCTAGTGATGACGCAGAAAGTATAGTTGGGCGCTCTGGCATAGGTGCACAAGATGAGGCAACCCAGGCATTGATAACACTTGGCTATGCTGATGCAGATGCCCAACGCTTACTTGCTAAAATTGATAAAGACTTGCCAGTAGAAGAACGTATCAAGCAGGCCCTGAAAGGAAAATAATGAATATACCTACTAAAAAATTTACAGATAACCTAGAGCTACCAGTTTACGGTTTGGGTACATGGCAAATGGGGGGGCGATGGGAAGCAGACAGCACTAATGATGGTGCAGAAAAAAAGGCAATTCAGGCAGCGATAGATCGCGGGATAACACACATTGATACTGCAGAGTCTTACGGTAATGGCCATTCTGAAGAACTAATTGGTGAAGTCTTAAAAAACAATGATAGAGCCAAACTGTTTATTGCATCAAAAGTATCTGCTCATAATCAGAAGCATGATGATCTACTTAAGTCTTTTGAAGCATCATTAAACCGGCTAGGCACGGACTACATAGATCTGTATATGCTGCATAGATACCCTGAACCTGGCATGCCAATTGCAGAAACCATGAAAGCCATGAACTCTTTGGTAGACTCAGGTCGTGTAAGGCGCTTTGGAGTGTGTAATATGTCAGTTAATAGACTTAAAGAAGTTCAAAAACATTCAAAACACCCAATTGTGTGCAACCAGGTGCACTATAGTTTGGCAATGAGAGAAATTGTAGATAGAGGAGTGCTGGAGTACTGTCAAAATAATGACATTGCAATTGTAGCTTGGGGGCCACTTCAAAAAGGCCAATTACAGCAAGCAGAAATATTACAAAAACTTGCAGACAAATATAGTAAAACCCCATATCAAATTGCCCTGAATTGGTTGACTTCTCAGGAAGGGGTTGTAACTATTCCAAAAACTACTCATATTGAGCATCTTGAAGAAAACCTTGGTTCCATTGGTTGGCAGCTTGATAAAGCTGATATGGACGACCTAACCCAGAATTTTCCTGGTCAAAGTAATGTGTCCGAGAGAGTACCACTAGACTATGAGGCAGATGTAGAGGTTTAGTTGATGGCGATTGAAAGAATAGTAGATACCGTTACTGATGAAACTCCTGAAGAGCAGGAGTTTGAAGTAACGCTGCGCCCACAGGATTTTGCAAACTACATTGGCCAAGAACGGATTAAACAAAACTTAAAACTTGCGATTGAGGCAGCTAAAAAACGCGGTGAGCCTATTGACCATGTCTTGCTTTATGGCCCTCCTGGCCTAGGTAAGACAACTTTAGCAACCGTAATTGCTAACGAAATGGGGTCACAAATTAGGGTGACTAGCGGGCCAGCAATAGAGCGGGCCGGGGACTTAGCAAGCTTGTTAACAAACCTTCAGGATGGTGACATTTTGTTTATTGATGAGATTCACCGCTTGCATCGTAGTGTTGAAGAAGTTCTATACAGTGCAATGGAAGATTTTAAGCTAGATATTATGCTTGGTAAGGGCCCAAGTGCTAAAAGTCTGCGCCTTGATCTGCCAAAGTTTACGATAATAGGCGCAACTACCAGAACTGGATCTTTAGCGGCACCGCTTAGAGACAGATTTGGCATGATTCATAGGCTTGAATTTTATACACCTGAAGAAATTGCCAAGATAATTGAGCGGGCAGCCAATATATTAAATGTAAAAATAGATAAACAGGCTGCAAAAAAACTAGCTGGACGTTCACGTCTAACGCCACGTATTGCCAATAGATTGCTAAAAAGAGTACGTGATTACGCTGATGTTAACGGTGATGGCTTTATTGATGCCAAAATAAGCGACAACGCACTTAAGCTACTTGAGATTGATGAACAAGGACTAGATATT
The DNA here is from genome assembly GCA_020428405.1 of Candidatus Saccharimonadota bacterium. Classification (GTDB taxonomy): domain Bacteria; phylum Patescibacteriota; class Saccharimonadia; order Saccharimonadales; family JAGQNJ01; genus JAGQMZ01. The sequence continues at coordinate 4,293 of JAGQMZ010000007.1, forward strand.
GCTGACAGACGCATGCTAGAGGCAGTTATAGAGAATTATAAAGGTGGTCCAGTTGGTTTAGGCACAATTGCTGCGCTAATAGCCGAAGAACAAAGTACGATTGAGGACTTTCATGAGCCTTACCTTATGCAAATAGGTTTTATAGAGCGTACACCCAGGGGTAGAAAAGTTACACCAAAAGCGTACAAACATTTAGGTAAAAAAGGTGAAGAAAAATCAGAGCAAGCACCTCTGTTATAGGATAAAATAATTATATAATTAATTATAGCATTAATCCTGAAACGGGTTTGTTCTACCTTGTTCAAAAAAGGCTTTAACTTCTACGTTAACGTCTTGTAGATTTTTTATTGTTTCTACAGAATCTTCATCGATTCTACTGGGGCGGCTTTCTCCTAGTTTTTCTGCTAGTAGGTCATCACTTGGCTCTTTTGTAGAGTAACCATTAATTTGGAATATCAGGTAGCCTAATATGCTAAGGCCAATAATTACAAAGATAAACACAGCTTTACCTTTTAGAAAGTTCACTAATTTTAAGGCTATTTTTTTGATATCTTTTACGTCTGCGTTCATGGCTTTAAGAATAAGTTAACATTTAGCGTAAAAGAAATAAAATCTGAATTACCATCTGTTGCTGGTTCAATACGAACACTAGTAACTTGAGCAGTTCGTCTATTGTTCTCTAAACCTTCTAGAAATTGCAAAAACTGCGTATAAGGTAAGTTGCCCTTAGATTTAATCACAGCCTCTAGGCTGTAGACTCCTTTTATACCCTCAACAGGAACAGCTTGGGTAATAGTGTCTGTATCGGCCTTCTTTTTATCACTCTTGGCGGCTGAACCCAGGTTTGACTGGGGGAAATTGATGCTATCTAGCTCAAAACCGCTTTGCGCGGCAAGAGTTACAATCTCTCTTACGGCTCTGGCTTGGTCTTTATCTTGCGGAACAATTGTGTTTGTGATTTCTTCTAGATCGCTGTATTTTTGTAAGTCCTGTTTTGCGGTAATTAAGTTTGAGGATTGTGTTTCTAAAGATTGATTTATGGCTTTTAAGTCAACAAGTTTATCTGACTCGTTTTTTAAAGACTGATTGCCAAAATACACAATGGCTATTAATAACCCAAAAGATATAATTATTGAGGCTATCATTATATAGAAGGCTTTTTTAGTGTTCATTAGTTTGCCTCCTCGCTGTTTTTAATATTAACGAAAAGGTAAGGGTTATCCTTAGTAAATAGGGCACGCATAATTGTCGTACAAGGATATATCACACTTTCTGAGTTACATTCAACACTTACCAGGTCAACTTCATCAAATAATTTATTTGAGGGATCCTGTAGATTAACCTGAACCTGTGTAGCGGTGTTATAATCAGTTGATTTGGCAGTAAGATCTATGCCACCTTCTACTTCTCCAATTTCAATATCAGCTAGAACAGCGCCAGGCGGCATAACAGAGCCAACTTGTGTAATCAGTTTAGAAAAAATCACTCTATTTGATAATACCTGAATAATTAGCTTTAAATTATTAGACACACCTTCTATCTGATTTAATGTTTCTTCTATGTTATCGGCTTGAAGTTGGCCCTCGGTTTCTTCATTAAGCACTACATAGCGTGATGTTTCTCTTTGGAGATACATTTTCCCCAAAATAATGGTTGAACTGGCTAGAGTTATCATTATAAGGAACCCAAGTAACCAGTGCCAGAGCAGGGTATTTCTGCGAGCGTATCGTAATGATTCTTTGTATGAAGTAGGAGCTAAATTAATCATAAGAATGGCTCCTCGGGCTTTAAGAGTGCTAGGCCGGCAGCTGTTACATAGATAGTTTCTTCACCAACGGGCGGTCTTTTAAGTTCATCGAATAATATAGTACTCCAAGGATCATATGGTCTTACAGGAAGCCTAAGCATCATTGTTAAATAATCTGTTAAACCCGGTAAATTAGCACCGCCACCAAGTGTTACAATTTGACCTATCTTCTTCTTTTGATCATTAACGCGTTCTTCGTAGTATCTAACCATTCTCTGAACTTCTTTAGACAAATCGTCCATAAAAGGTTTCATGCCAGAGCGAATCTCATCTTGTCTTTTACTGACGTTGAATCCGTATCTGGTTAAAATTGTATGAGCTTCTGTTCTGGTAACAGATAATTTTTCTTCTATGGTTTTTACAAAATCCTCACCACCCTTATTGATTGTGCCGGTTACAACTAAACTCTTATCATATACGGTAATGTCTGTAGAATAAGCTCCAAAATCTATAAGTACGCTAGGTACTTTATGCTGGTCGGTAAAATCGAACAATCTGTTAGAGGCTCCAGTTGAAGGCTCCATGGCGATTACTTCAAGCCCTAAAATATCGGCCAATGTCATGTATGAGTCAATGATCTTCTTAGGTACTGCAACGGTCAGAACTCGTCTTTCTTTATCGTGTGAATCAATTATTGAATAGTCAGTGTATAGCTCACTTAATGCAGTTGGTAAGTATTGCTGTGTTTCTGTATTAACGGCTTCCGGTATATCTTTTATATCTAGCGAGTTGGGCAAGGATATTATTCTTGAGTACGTAAATGCAGCAGGTACGGAGAATATTACACGATGTGTAGAAACCTTACCTTTTATTCCTTCAGAAAAAGATTTATGAATAGCGTTAGCCACACCTTCAAAATTTATAATCTCGCCCTTAGCAATGTAAGACTTGTCATATTGAGCAGAGCCATAGCCTTGGATTGTGCATTTGTTACCCTGTTTATTAAGTTGTACAAACTTTGCAGAGCTAGCTCCAATATCAAGGCCAAAGATAGGACGGTCTTTATAAAAATATATAGTGTCAGACATAAGTTTTTAGCATTAGCGTGATATCTTAATTATAGCAGTCAAGGGTTAATAAATATAATCCTTTAATATTTAAACAGCCCCAGTAAAAACCAGGGCTGCTTATAAGACAAGTTCTAATTAGTTATTTAGGCTGTCTTTAACGTATGTACCGCTACCATCAATTGTGCCTTCTAGTGTGGCAGTTAATGTGTAAGAAGTACAGTCTGTGTTTGCGTCTGTTTCACAAGCATCAGGCTCTATATCGTATGCATATGAGTCAGCTGCAGGTGAGGCAACTAAGTCAGTGCTTGAGCCAGTTGGATCCTCGAACGCACCGTCGTCAAGACCTTTTAAGTTAGTCTCAACAAATCCGCCACTAGATTTATCATTCATATTTGCTAGTGTTGGATACTCTCCGTTTTGCGCGTAGTAAGCTTCTAGCTGACCATGAAGCGCTTTAATATCTGTTTGTCGTTCTGTGTCACGACCTCTTGTTTGGATACCGTTAAAAGTTGTGATGACAAGAGCTGCCAAAATACCAATAACGACGATCACAATTAAAAGTTCCACAATGGTGAAACCGCGTTGTTGTTTGTTTAGTGAAGTCATTAGGACCCACCCTCCTTGTTTTATTTACTTTTTGTGACTAGATGCAATGCATCAAGCTGGTTACATTATAAGCACAAGGGGTTTTGCTATACAAGTACTTTTTTAGCCGCCGATGTTTTTACTTAAGGAGGCAATAGGCCCCATGACACTTGCCGCAATTAAACCAACAGCACTACCAAGCAGAATAATCATGATAGGTTCAATGATTGAACTTAAGCCGTCAATAGTTGTCTCAACCTCTTCTTCATAAAAATCGGCAACCTTAACTAGTACAGTATCGATTTTTCCGGTTTCTTCACCAACAGCTAACATCTGAGAAACAATAGGGGGAAAATGTTTATTTTTTGCCAGACTTTCAGACAGCTGTTTACCGTTTCTAATCTCATTAGCCGTTTCTTTTAATTCTTTTTCGATAACCTTATTACCCATTGCTCCACCTGTAACTTGTAAAGCATCAAGTACCCCAACCCCTGCAGACATTAAAGACGCAAAAGTACGCGAAAACCTGGCAACGGTAACTTTAATAACAACTGTCTTTACTATGGGGATTTTTAATAATAAGCCATGAAACTGTAGTTTTCCCTTAGGAGTTTTGATGTATCGTCTTAACAGATAAATCGCTATAGCTGCAACTACAAAAATGATGAATGCATTAGCTCGCAAGAAATCGCTGGTACTAAGCAGGACTCTTGTGTATATGGGCAGCTGAGCATCTTCACCGCCCAGATCAGTAAGTATGGTGTTAATTTTAGGTATGATAAAAATCATAATTCCAAAAAATGCAACAACCGTTACAACAAGAATAACAACAGGATAAGCCATGGCGCTTTTAATTTTCTTTCTCATGGTTGAATCTTTTTCTATCTGGGTTGCTAGGCGTTTTAGAATGTCGTCTAAAATACCGCCCGCTTCACCGGCGCGAACCATGTTTACGTAAACATCAGAGAATACATTTGGGTATTTTGCAAACCCGTCAGCTAGCGGCATACCACCCTCAACATTTTTGCCAATATCTGCTACAACATCCTGGAAGTATTTATTATTTGTCTGGTTCTTAAGTGTATTCAGTGCTCTTGATAGGGGCACCCCGGCAGACACCATAGTTGAAAGCTCTCTGGTAAAAACCGCCAAGTCTTTAAGCGCCACTTTCTTGCCAAACTTAAACTTACTAAGAATATCGTTATTAGCTTTCTGTTTTACAATTACCGGTTGCAAACCTTGCTTTCTTAAGCTGGCAATAACAGAGTCTTTATTAGCACCTTTCGCATTGCCCGTTACTGTTCGGCCATCTCTTGTTGCGGTATATGAAAACTCTTGCATTTACTTTAAGTCTCTCTGGTAACTCTTAAGATTTCTTCAATGCTTGTTTGCCCGCGTAAAGCCTTAATTAGCCCGTCCATCTGCATAGTTAACATTCCATCTTTAATTGCTTGTGTCTGAATTGTTTCGCTGGTGCCTTGGCTGACAATAAGTTTCTGAACGGGCTCGTTGTTTTCCAAAACTTCATAAATACCCATTCGGCCTTTGTAGCCACTGTGGTTACAGTTATCACAGCCACCGTCGTGAGCTTTCCATAAGCTTGTAATTTCAGTCTCTGTGGTTGATAATTCTCCGGTTTTATCAGAATTTTTTACATTTTGAATAGGTTTTCCTATTCCAGCCTCTAGTGCAGATTCCTCAAGCTTATGTATCCATGCAAATTTTTCTGGGTTATCAATTTTAAATGAGTTTTTTAGCTGTTCTAATACTTTTTCATCAGGTTTATATTGTTCACGGCATTCCATACATAGGCGTCTGATTAACCTTTGGCCAACAACTGCCCTAACTGTAGAGGCTATTAAGAACGGCTCCACGTCCATATCGAGCAATCTAGGCAGGGTAGTCGCCGCATTATTGGTGTGAAGGGTAGAAAACACTAAGTGTCCAGTTAATGCTGCCTGAATAGCTAGGTTAGCTGTTTCGCCGTCTCTAATTTCTCCAACCATAATAATATTAGGGTCTTGCCTTAAAAGGGCTCTAAGGCCATTTACAAATGTCATTCCTGCAACAGGGTTAACTTGGGTTTGGTTTGCGCCTATTACTCTATACTCAACTGGATCTTCAACAGTTGAAATGTTTACTGAAGGTCGGTTAAGTTTGCTTAAAACACTAAACAGACTTGTTGATTTACCAGATCCGGTTGGTCCAGTCACCAAAATCATGCCATAAGGCTGAACAACTGCTCTATTTATAGTATCTAATGCCTCGCCCCAGTAACCAAGATCTTCAAGCCCTTGGGCCTTTGTAGATTCATCCAAAATACGCATCACCACCTTTTCGCCGTCCATGATTGGTAGGGTAGAAACACGTAGTGCGTAGACTTTGCCTGTAATATCTAGTTTAAATCTGCCGTCTTGCGGGGCACGGCGTTCATCAATTTTTAGGTTTGCAAGAATTTTTATTCTAGAAACCAGTGCAGCCATAACTTTTTTAGGTAACTTGTTGGCTTCACGTAGCACCCCATCAACACGATATCTAATCAATACATAATCTTCTCTTGGCTCTATGTGAATATCACTGGCCCCAGCACGTACTGCATATTGAATAAGCAAGTTTACAGTTTGGGCAATCGGGGAATCTTCTGCTAAGTCTTCTTCTTTAACGCTTTCAGCCTCATCTGTTTCTTTTGCTTCCTCGGTTGGTATAACTTTGGTAAGTTCATTGCCAATACTTGTTCTGTATTGGTCAAGTGCCGATTGAATATTTTGAGCAGGGGCTATATGAATTTTAATATTTGAACCCAGTTGTTTTTGCAGTAAATTAACAGCTTCAATATCGTCCGGGTCTTCCATGGCAAGCAGTTTGCTACCGTCCGGATTACTGCCAAATAAAACAACTTTGTACTGCCGTGCAATTCTTTCTGGCAATTGTTGCAGGGTTTCGCTTGGGATATCTTTTGGGCTAAGTTCTACAAATGGTATGTCAATTTCTTGGGCGTATAGCTTGGTAAGTTCTTTTTCGGTTATAAAGTTGCTTTTTATGGAAAGCTCTTGCATTGATTGCTTGCTGGCAACCGCTTGTTGTCGCAGAGTGTTTAGTTCTTCTGGGGTTATTTGGGTAGAAATTTTTAGTAATTTTTCCACCAAAGCATCAGATACGCGCATAGTTAGGCTCTATTATAGCTAAGATTCTTAAGCATAACCAGCAAGCAGCATATTTAATGATTTAATAGTAACCTCTAATCTACGCAGGGCAATGTGTTGCAATTCAGGCATGAGTAGCGATGAATTTTCAAGACTATTTAAATACATGTCAGAATGATTTGATAAAATCGACAAAACTCTAGAAGATAAGGCGAATGCCGCTGATATGTAGAGAGTAATTGGTTTACTTGATGAGAGCTAGCTAAGCGCATTGAGATTTCTGATGATGAACGACTAGTTATGGGGCATCAATTAGATCGCTTGAACCGTTGGACTCATGATTTAGCCAAAAAGATTGGCTACGAATTATCGGCTTAAATATCTAGAATTACCGGAGTTGCTGTCGTGGCTATAAAAACTTCCTAGTCATTTGATTTAAAATTAATAATACACAACCACTTTTGTTTGAAATGAAATGGTATACTATTAAGACACTTATTAAGGTGTAAGAGGGAGTTTTATAGTGGCTGAAAAAAAGGATGCAAAAGAAAATAAAGGTAAAGATCAAGCACTTGGTTTGGCGCTAGATACAATTGAAAAACAGTTTGGCAAAGGCTCTATTATGCGTCTTGGCGATGCCCATAAGTCAGCAGTGGAGTGTATACCAACTGGTAGCTTATCGCTTGATTTGGCGCTTGGCGGCGGATTCCCAAAAGGTAGAATAATTGAAATCTACGGCCCAGAAAGCTCTGGTAAAACTACGTTAGCACTACATGCAATTGCAGAAATTCAAAAAAGTAATGGAACAGCAGCGTTTATTGATGCCGAACATGCCCTAGACCCGGTTTATGCCAAAAAACTTGGTGTTAATACAGAAACCTTGCTTATCTCCCAGCCAGATAACGGCGAACAAGCTCTAGAAATTGCAGAGACATTAGTGCGCTCCAATGCTGTTGATTTAATTGTGGTAGATTCCGTAGCAGCTCTTGTGCCACGTGCAGAGATTGAGGGTGACATGGGTGATTCACACATGGGCTTGCAGGCACGGCTAATGAGCCAGGCGCTAAGAAAGCTAACAGGTGTAATTAACCGTTCAAAAGCCACCGTTATATTTATTAATCAAATTCGTATGAAGATTGGGGTTATGTTTGGCAACCCAGAAACCACAACAGGCGGAAATGCCCTAAAGTTTTACTCAAGTGTTCGTCTAGATATTCGCCGGACGTCTCAGATAAAGCAGGGAGATAACGTTATTGGCAACCACTGCCGAGTTAAAGTTGTTAAGAATAAGATTGCACCACCATTTAGGCAGGCAGAATTTGACATTATGTATAACAAAGGAATTTCACGCTCTGGAGATGTGCTCGACTTAGCGGTTGCACACGATGTGGTAGAAAAATCAGGCGCTTGGTATGCCTATAAAGATGAAAAGGTAGGCCAAGGTCGCGAAGCAACTAAACAATACTTAGAAGAAAATCCAAAAGTTTTAGAAGAAATCGCTAAAAAAGTTACCGAAGCCGCCAAGGAATAGGGTATGGACTCAAAACGCCACCCTGAACTCAGAAAAGAACAAATTGAAAAAAGGATTTTTAAAGGTAAGCCTAGAGGTGGCGTTGAAGTTGATCGATCTGCCGACTCGAGGGGTATTATTAAAAGGATAGCATCCAGAATAATTCCCGCTCTTGATCCAATAGAAAGTCAGAAAGTTATAACTACTTATTCTAGAGACAGTCAGTTACATTACTTAGGAGCTAAAGTTGTGCATGAATCTGGAGTAGTGGAGATTAGACATTCTCTTCCGTTAATCCCAAGCGCAGAGGCTACACGCTTTTATTTCGGCCGACTTGACCAGCCAGTGACTATTGATAATCACGACCAACATGTAGACTATACGCAAACTGATATCGTCAAGGAGTAGTAATGAAAAAAGCAGTTTTTCTACATGGTACTGATGGTAACCCAAATGATAATTGGTGGTCTTGGCTAAGAAAACTGCTTGAAGAAAACGGTTACGAGATTTTTGCACCGACTTTGCCCGAAAATCATACCCCAAATAAAGAAGTGTATGATAAGTTTTTAAAAAAATCAGGTTGGGATTTTTCAGATAATCTAATAATTGGACATTCCTCTGGAGCAACGACTGCACTTAACCTACTGACTTCTGATTGGTTTCCAAAAGTAAAAGCAACAGTACTGCTGGGTGTTTTTTTAAACGAAAATTTACTTGAATCTGTATCTTGGCATGACCCTGGCCAGTTTAACAATTTATTTAAACCAGAATATGACATAAGTGTACTAAAAGATAAGTCAAATAAATACATTTTTGTTCATGGCGACAACGACCCTTATTGTGATTATGAAGATGCAAAAAAACTTGCCAGAGATTTAGAAGCGGATTTTATTACTATTTATAACGGTCATCACCTGTGGTCTACTTCAGGCATAAAAGAACTACCCGAACTTGCTGAAGCACTCAACAGCAACGATCTGTTATGAAAATATCTGATATAAAACAGCAAGTTAAGAGGCAAGACCGCTACTCTATTTATATCGACGGCAAATATTCGTTTAGCTTATCTGAAAACGAGTTAATGCACCGTGGCCTAAAAATAGACCAGGAATTTAATAAAGAATCATTTGAAGAAATAAAACAAACTGCCGTAGAAGACAAAGCTTATATGCAAGCAGTTGAGCTTATAGCTAGGCGTAAAAGAAGCCAATGGGAAATGCAGCAATACCTTAAAAGAAAAGGTTATTCTAACAACACAACTGCAAAAATACTTAACAAGTTAAGTATTAATAAATTACTGGATGATAAGGATTTTGCACGGGCTTGGGTTGAAAATAGACGACTTTTAAAGCACACAAGTAAGCGTAAATTATGGCAAGAGCTAAAACAAAAACGTGTAGCCGACAGCCTAATTACAGAAGTACTAGACAGTGATGAGACTGATGAGCAAAAAGTTTTGGCGGAAATTATTGAAAAAAAGATAACACAAACCAGATACAAAAATAAGGAAAAACTAATGGCATATCTAGTGCGCCAAGGATTTTCTTATAGTGATGTAAAAGATGTGTTGGCAGATAAATATTAGGCGGTGACAGGGACGGCTTCGGCTTCTTTAACGGTAGGTTCTTTAACGGTAATACGTTTATTAGTGATCTCAATTATTTGAGAGCGGTCAATAATAAGTGTGCCACCACTAAAGCTCTTTACGACCGATTGTGCAACATAAAGTTTTTGTATAAACATAGAGTTCTTTTCAAACGCATAGTCAGCTACTTTGCCCAATTTTTTTCTACCATCGCTAACAACTATTTTGCCTACGAGTGTAAAATTTTGATTCAGCTGATCTTTTAGTCTGATTAACTCATCCTCTGGCGTAAGGGCATCATGGTCATTTACCACAAAACCTTGTGGCAAAATATCTCTAACATCTTGCGAAAGCATTATGCGTTCATCTTTTTTTGAAGAATCGATAGCATGCCAACCTTCAATTTTTAAATTATTTGGGTTAATGATAGGCTGAGTTGCAACACCAACAGGTCTGCCGATTCGCAGGCTTAAAATATTCTTTCCCTCAAGTTGTTTGCCGAGTACAAGCATAGCTAATAATAGTATAAACTACTATTTCAACAACATAAGCGAATTCGTGATATACTAATTGCGTAATAGAAAAAGATATGCCTAAAAAACCGAAACAATCAAAAAACCCAAAATTTATTAAACTGTTACTACAGAACAAAATTCTATTATTTCTGCTGGGATTTGCAGTAATTGGCTCTTTGATTGTAATCGTAAGAGCCGCAACTAGTGTTTCTGAAGAGCTTTATACCTCTAGTAATCTTGCATATAGTTACTCGACTGGTGGCGCAATAAGCGTGGATCGTAATAATAACGGAGAGGTTACTTCATATACTAGGCCACGGGCAATCGACGTGTCTAAAGATGGCTATTTATATTGTACGCCCGCAGATATGGCAGACATCACTTACCGTGCACTAACTAGGCAAGAGCAAGACTATCTTTCTGGTGATCTGTTTTACACAAGGCCTACAGTTACGGTAGACCCATCTGAAGATGGTCCATTTATTGCCGATGAGCCTACTATTTATATAGACGGCTTTAACTCCCAGCTAAATGGTTCTAGCTACGCGCAGTCTGATTACTATGAGTTAGTTAAAAAATCTGCTGAACACCTAGAACAGTTATGTAGTGTCCCAGGTGAAGCAATACCCAGCGGTGATTCATTAAATATTATTTTGAGCCAGGCTAGCGCTGAGCAAGGAGAATGGTATCAGCCTGTAGCAGAACTACTTGCCCCTAAGGCTTTTGCTGGTGGCCAACCTTCACCCTCTGGTGTAAATTATTTTGGAATCAATGCGGACTTCGAAACTTACCAACATTTATTAATGGCCAATACAAGAAAAAGTAATGGCATACCTGCAACTCAGGCTACGAGCTGTCTTAATACGGCGGCACGGGCTTGGACTGTAGTAATGGTTAATTTAACTTATATAAAACATAGTAATCCTATAAGTGATTTGCCAGTAAAATATTGTGGTGATGGTTGGACAAAACTCGGTGAAAACGTTGGTGTAGTGGGCTTACAAAAACCTAATGACAAAGCCTCGTCTGAACTGTCATCGCAAGCAGTATTTAATGCCTTTATGAATAGCCCGGGTCACAAAGCAAACATATTAGACAGGCAGTATACTCATCACGGAATTGGTGCTTACACTACATCAGACGGTAAACGAGTTTTTGTTACTCAAACGTTTTGGCGGGGCAAAGCTTTGCCAAAATAGGATGAAGCAGTTGATTGCAAAACAACTTGAAAGTCTTAATCAAGAACAGACAATTAATATAGCTAAAAGTATAGGTTTTAAATTACAGGGCGGTGAATGCATTGAGCTTATTGGTGATATTGGATCAGGTAAAACTACCTTTGTGCGTGGGTTGGCTAAGGGTGCTGGTAGTAGTGACCATATATCTAGCCCAACTTTTACAATCAGTAAAATTTATGAAACACCAAATTTTAAAATTGCACACTTTGACTTTTATAGACTTCATGAAGCAGGAATGATTGATCACGAGATTGAAGAGGCTGTTCATGATAAAGAAACAGTGATAGTTGTTGAGTGGTCAGACATAGTCCAGCATGTCTTACCTAAAGAACGTCTTACTATAAATATATCAAGTACAGCTGAAAACAAGCGTTTTATGAAATTTCAGACACCAGAAAACCTTAGTTACTTATTAGAATCACTGTAAAGTTTTTATGTTTTAAACAACTTATGCTAAACTTACAGGTATAAACTTACAAATAAAAAAGAAAGGAAAAAATGCCTCCAAACACCAATAACCCAAATGTTCAACCACAACCTCAGCAGCCTATTCAACAATCGCCTAATCTAGCGCCAGCTCCGGCACCAGCCCCGCCCACTCCGGGCCAGAATCAAGTAGCTCCTGCACCGCAAAAGTCTAAGATCGGGCTAATTATTGGAATAATAGCCGGTGTTCTTTTACTGTTGGGTGTTCTATTTTTTGCCTTCATTTATTTCTTTTATAATAGTGATGCTGCTGTTAGCTCAAGAAATTCACTGGCATTTATGACTAGTATGACAAAAGGTGATATTAATGATGCTTTAACATATACAGACGGCGGTGACTCAAATAGGTCATTTTTAGAATCAATGGCACCTGGGATGAATGCAAGTAGCTTGCAGCAAGCAGATGGAGCTAATCAAAACGGCACTTGGTATTATTTGTATGACTTAACTGGGGCACAAAACAGTATGGCAAGAACCCAGCTACAAAAAAATAATGGTGAATGGCAAGTTTCTGCTTTGGTTACAGGTGATAATTTAGCCCTTATTCCTGGTAATGGTTCTGAGTCTGTAGCTGCAACTACAGCCCAAGAGCCAAGTGGGCAGTGCTTGGTGCAGTCAGATTTTGATGAATGGTATCAGCAAGAATACGGTACAACAGCGACAGAACAAAACTTTAATTTCCATGATCCAAATAAGCCATACACCACAAACTTTAAGTTTCAACCTGATTCGCTTGAGTACGAAGACGCTGCATATAACGAAGAAAATGTAGACTCAATTACAGTCTTAGCAAAAAGTGTTGAAGGCAAACAATATACGATTAGGCTGCAAGGATCGGTCGCAACAACTGCTGCGGCAGATCTTGAGTTCTCTAATCAACGAGCCGATAAAATAAAGGCCGCCTTAGTTGCTAAAGGTGTTCCTGAAAGTAAAATAGTTGTAGAAGAACCAAGTAACGTTAGTGACATTAGCGATCCGTCTAGAGTTGACGAAACAACCAAAGCCATGGCTAGAAACGTAGTGCTTAAATTTGACCCAACTTGTACAAGTGGCGCACCAAGCGATACGGGTAGGTAAATTGTTTGATACACTTGAGTTGTGTTGATTTTAACAGTAAGAACAGATAAACCAGAAGCAGAAGTAGGTTTGTTTAACAATGAAAAAGAACTTGCTTATAAGAAATGGCAAGCTCACAAACAACTTTCTGAGACCATTCATAAAAAAATAGACTCCTTGCTAGAGCAACAAAGTTCTGAATGGGGCGATATTGCCGGCGTTGTAGCGTATTCAGGCCCCGGTAGCTTTACTGGTCTTAGAATTGGAATAAGTTTGGTAAATGCCCTTGGTGAAAGTCAAGGCATCCCAATTGTTGGTGCTACAGGTGATAATTGGATTAATCAGGGTCTAGAGAAATTAAAACTTGGCAAAAATGACAAAATTATTATCCCAGACTACGGTAGACCGGCACGAACTACTAGCCCAAGAAAGTAGCGTGGTTTAATTAGTTTTTTGAGTTATAATAAAATTAGGATTTGAGTTTTTGGGACTTTATCCAATTTGATAAATTTATAGATTTGACACTTCTGAAAACAAGACTAAAGAAGTGATAGTGAGAGCTTAGTTTTCAGATAATAGAAAGGAAAAACCATGGATCCAATTACCATAGTAGTTGCTGTGGCTGGTCTTGCTATTGGTTTTGGTGGGAATGTTGCAATTACCCGTCAAAAGACTGGCAAAGCAGAAGAAACGGCAAAAAAAGAAATCGACAAAGCTAAGCGCGAGGCTCGCAAAATTACGCAGGATGCCCAGGACTCAGCTACAAAAATTGCAGAAGATGCAAGAAAAGAAGAACAGTCTCGACGTAAAGAGGTAAAAGAGGTTGAACAGCGTTTGCTTGACCGCGAGGAATCATTAGACAAAAAACTAGACCAGCTTGATAAGCGAAACGAAGCCCTGAGAAAAAGCGAGGATGAAGTTGACTCTCTTAAAGAAGAGATAAAAGAAATCCGTACCAAGCAGCAAGATAAGCTTGAGAAAGTCGCTAAGCTTACCAAAAAAGATGCGGCTGAGAAGCTCATGCAGATGACCGAGCGCGACATTAAGAGCGACCTAACTGGTTTAATCTCTAAGCTACAAAACGAAGCTCAAGAGCAAGCAGAAGAAAAAGCGGGAATGATTATTGTCGGTGCCATGGAGCGCATGGCTAGTGAAGTAACGGCAGAACGAACCATCACTAGCGTTAAGCTTGAAGACGAAGAAATGAAGGGTCGCATTATAGGTAAAGAGGGCCGAAACATCCAAGCGCTTCAGCGAGCAACAGGTGTAGATATTATGGTAGACGACACCCCAGGCTATATAGTGCTATCTAGTTTTGATCCTGTTCGTCGTGAGGTTGCGCGCCAGGCGATTGAAATGCTGCTAAAGGATGGGCGAGTGCATCCTGGACGTATTGAAGAAGTTGTTGAAAAGGCTCAAAAGAATGTACAAAAAGACGTTATGCGCGCCGGCGAAGATGCAGCACGTGAGGTTGGTATCATTGGCATGCCAAAAGAAGTTTTGCAAATTTTAGGCGAGTTAAAATATAGAACTTCTTATGGGCAAAATGTTCTAAAGCATAGTACAGAAATGGCGCACATTGCTGGGATTTTGGCAGAAGAAGTAGGCGCTGATGTTAAAACAGCAAAATATGCGGCATTAGTGCACGATATTGGTAAAGCCTTAACTCATAAAATTGAAGGCAAACATCATCACATAAGTGGCGAGATTCTTAGAAAATACGGTGCTCCAGAAGAAGTTGCTCATGCAGCAGAAGCCCACCATGACGATGTAGAGGCAACTACTGTTGAGGCTTTGATTGTTCGTGTGGTAGACGCTATAAGTGCTGCAAGGCCAGGTGCTCGAAATATTAGCGCAGAGAATTTTATTGAACGAATGAAAGAGCTCGAAAACGTCGCCAATAGCTTTGAAGGAATCGATAAATCGTATGCTATTAGCGCTGGTCGTGAAGTTAGGGTGTTTGTTAAGCCAAAATCAGTCGATGATTTGTCGGCAATACGGCTAGCAAGAGATATCGCCAATAAAATTGAATCTACTATGCAATACCCTGGAACGATTAAGGTGAACGTTATTCGCGAAACTCGCGCTATCGAGTTTGCCAAATAGTATGCAAACAGAAATCGAAGCTAAGTTTTTAGATGTTAACCACGATGATATACGTGTAAAGCTCAAAGAAATTGGCGCTCAACAGGTTCAGCCTTTGCGTTTAATGAGGCGTAAGAATTTCGACTTTCCAGATCTCAGGCTTGAAAAAGAAAAAGTTGGCTGGGTAAGAGTTAGGGACGAAGGCGATAAAGTAACCCTTTCCTACAAGCAACTCAATGATCGAACGCTGCATGGAACTAAGGAAGTTAGCGTTGAAGTTAATAGTTTTGAGGAAACGTGTAAACTGCTTGAAAACATTGGCCTTACTGAACAATCATATCAAGAAACAAAACGAGAGAGCTGGGTTTTAGGTAGCTCGGAAATTGAACTTGACATATGGCCGTGGATTAAGCCCTTTATTGAGATCGAATCAAGTGATGAGAAAACGCTAAGAGATATGGTAGAAAAACTGGGCTTGAAATTTGAAGATGCCGTTCATGGCAGTGTCGAGATTGCGTATCAGGCTGAATATGACGTAACAGAAGACGAAGTTGATCATTGGAAAGAGATACTCTTCATTCCTATACCTGATTGGCTGAAGAAAAAGAGTAAAGCGTAGGCTTGAAACTTATAAAAAGGCACCATATAGTTAACTCATGCCATATAGCAAGAGGGAAATTATTGGAATTATTTTGTGGTGGGCAGAGGGCACAAAATCAAGAAGAGATATTCGTTGGAAAAATGCAGTAAGTTATCCTGTTGAGATAACAAATACTAATCCAGCGATTATTAAGCTATTTGTGGATTTTCTAAGAAAAGATGTAGGTATACCTAAACAAAGATTTAGGCTACAAATTCAGATTCATGAAGGTGATGACAAGTTAGGTTTAGAGAAATATTGGCAACACGTGACTGGCATTCCTAGGCACCAGTTCAATAAAACAATAGTGCGTCCAGTTGGCAAAAAAGTAGGAAAAAGTAACGGCACATGTAAGGTTAGATTTGCCGATAAATCTACGTACAAGAAATTAGAGCTTAAGCTCATAGAAGTGCTAGATGGTGTTTATAATGCCCCAGAGCCTGTGTTGCGGGTGTATGATGCTAGTAAAAGAGAAGGTAATCTGTTAGAATAGCTCAGATTGTCGGGGTATGGCGCAGTTGGCTAGCGCGTACGGTTTGGGACCGTAAGGTCGCAGGTTCGAGTCCTGCTACCCCGACCATATTGCTTTAATACCACAAATGTGGTATTATTTTTTTTATGGCAATTGATAAAGACAGACCAGTTGAACCAAGTTTTGAGCAAGATGAAACGCATTATCACGATTTCCTTTTAGAGTACCCTGCTGACGGTTTTACAGAAGCTCGCCGTCGTTATATGGACAGCGCTCCTTCCGAAGTAACTTTTGCGAGTGTGCTTGGTGCGTTAGCAATTACAGGTGAAAAACGACGTGTCACTGAAGAAATCGGTGACACTCGTTTAGATTTCGGCGCTATTGTTGAAGACTTAGAATAAGTCAATAGACCAGATTTTCTATATGGGTCATTTTACTTTTTGAATTACAAGATTTTCTAAGATTATCAAGAACTCTTGTTGACTCTTCAGGATATTCCAGCAGATTATTAAATAGTTCGTGTAGAGTATGTTCGACCCGACCACGAAAAGAGTAGTTCAGGTGCATAGCCTGAACTTTTTTATTTGGGTGGAGGAGTGGTAACGAGGTAGTGGTACGCAAAATACCTCTGTTAATTCGATTAAAAGCGGATTTAACTCCGCTTTAAATCCGCTTTCGATAGTAAGGATAATGTAAGCAAAAAGGACTCAATTATATTTATTATATTTTCACGATGATGTTGTGATTACGACATATACTTGCAGTGTTTGCATAAGCATTGTTATAATTTAACAATCAAAGTAAAAGCGGTGGGCAAACAGGAGGGTTTTAATGAAAAAACTAAATAAACTGGTATTTGCGGCTGCACTACTATTTTTAGCAATGGGGGCAATTAGTGTAATAAATCTTACTAATACAGCTAGTGCTCAAGAGCTAATAGAGGAAGACTCACAGCCAGAACAAACCGAAGAGTCGCAATCTGAAGAAGTACAAGAAGAACAGCCGACTGAAGATAACCAAGATACAGGCAATTCATACAACTATGTTGCCCAGCCCGGTGACTCATATAGCTTAATGGCTAGAAAGGCTGTACAGACCTATGGTATTAATAACGAAGTAAGTCTAAATGACGCTCAGATTATTTTTGCGGAGACCAATATTACGCAAGCCGCTGGTTCACCGCTGCTAAGCCTTGGCCAAGAGGTTCAAATAAGTGAAGGTGTTGTTCAAGACTGGGCTGATCAAGCACAAAACTTAAGTGAAGAAGATCAAGCAGCTTGGGCACAATATGCAGAAGGCGCTAACTTTAATACAAACTCAGTTGGCGAAGTAGCTTCTTAAAAACAATAGCTTAGCTGTTGTACAATAGGGTATATGATTCCCGTTATTGTAACGGTATTACCCGTTCTGTTACTGCTGCTGCTTACTGAATACCTATGGCGCTCGAATAGCTTGCGTGGAGAATCTGCACGCAAGCTTATTCATATTGTGGTTGGTTCTTATGTAGCATTTTGGCCGTTTATGATTGGTTTTGAGGGGGTGCAGATAATTAGTGCAGCCTTTTTGTTAGTCATTGGGGTTTCATTAAAATTTAGTATTTTTAAAGCAATTCATGGAGTTGCTAGGCGGACTTGGGGCGAGGTGCTTTTTGCTGTAGGTATTGGACTGATTGCTGTTCTTACCAACAACCCTTGGGTATATGCGGCGTGCATATTGCATATGAGCTTGGCTGACGGCTTTGCCGCACTAGCAGGAATGAGGTGGGGTAAAAATAACTCTTACATGATAGGTAATTATAAAAAGAGCATTGTTGGCACAGGTGTTTTTTGGTTTTCTTCTCTATTAATAACTGGTCTGGCTATTGCAAATATTCCAGAACTACAAGCTGATGCGTCAATGTATCTATTGTGGTTGCCAATTGCAACTAGTGTAACAGAGAACCTTGGAGTAAATGGCACCGATAACGTACTAGTGCCATTATTAGTTTTTGTGGCCTTTACTTTATAACAATTTAAACAGCTTTCTAAATTGATTATCTGAGGTACAATAGGGTTATGGTTATTTTTCTAGGTTTTCGCTGGTGGTACAGCGAAGGCTGGCTATGGATATTCAATAGCGCAGTTACTGCCAGGCTCAAAAAATGGATTAGTTACTTTTCTATGCCAAATCTTGCAAAGACCCTTTTTGCACCTTTTAAGCAAGACGTCGGCAAACGTAATAGGTCTGGCTTAGATGCTTTGGTGCAATCTTTTGTAGATAATTCTGTTTCTAGAATTTTTGGTTTTATCGCAAGATCGTTTTTAATTATTGCAGGGTTGATATGTATATTTTTTGTGCTTATATCTGGCATATTAATGATTATAATTTGGCCCCTGATTCCAGCTATTCCAATAATTAGTATTTTACTAGCCAGTGGAGCAATTATATGAGCGAATCTTTGACGTGCAATACAAAGAGTTTAAGAGCCAAAAAAGCTAAGTTTGCTAGTAACTTTGAGAATAAAAATGTCAGGGGTTTTTTGGCAATAGCAGCTGTTTTGCTGATCGCAGGCTGGGCATATCTGGTATTTTTATCTAGTGTTTCCGCAGCTCATCTTTTGTTAATACCGGCAAGCCTGATTGCCATGATTTTAATTTGGTATGCGGGCGAACTTGAACAGCTACCACCAAGTCAGTCTTTAGAAAAAGTAAACGATATCAGTGCGTTATTAAGCAGGCACTTACTGGCAAAAATTAAACCTGGAATGTCGCCAAAACAATTATCTAAAGTAATTAGTAAAGAGCAGGGAGGTTATTTTTTTAGTTCTAGATATGGAATTGGCCAGGATTTTTTAGAGCAACTTTCTGCAGATGACGAGGGCTCAACAGCTTTAGTTTGGCAAAATGCTATTAGTCTAGCAAAAACCTCTGGCTATGACCATATAGATTCTGGCGCTCTTACGGGGGCATTGATTTTAAGCATTCATGGCGCCAATGATTATTTGGCAAGAATATCATTGGATAATAAAGACATTGAGAGCGGTGTAATATGGTTTTCTCACATTCGTCGAATGATTGAGAGGGCTGAGCAAAAGCATGATTTTGGCGGTATTGGTCGTGATCTAAGTTTTGGTTGGATTCCAACACTCAGTAAAATTGGTTATAACATAACAGAGACAATAGAAAGAGGCGGCTTTTTAAGAAGGCCTGTTATCTCGCGTCAGCAAACAATTGATCAAACAGTTAGATTTATTGCGCAAGAGGGTAGAAGCAACGCTGTACTTGTTGGTGAGCATGGCGTTGGTAAAACAACGTTAGTCTATGCGTTGGCCCAAAAACTTATTACCAACACTAATGAAGTTCCTAAAAACATAGCTTTTCAACAAGTTATAACTTTAGATGCCGCAAATCTTATAGCCAATACCAAAACCCCTGGTCAGTTAGAAGAACTATTGATTAGGATTTTTAATGAAGCAATACATGCTAAAAATGTTGTGATATTTTTAGATGAAGCACAATTATTTTTGCGCTCGGGAACAGGGTCAGTTGATTTATCACAACTTTTAATGCCTGTATTACAAGGTGGTGCACTAAAAATCATTTTGGCTTTGTCTGATCAAGAATGGCTACGATTATCTCAAGAAAATTCGGCTTTGGCAGGTTTAATGAATCGCGTTATTGTAAAGCCGCTTGATCAAGAAGAAACAATGCAAGTTGTTGAGGATGAAACAGTACTTATGGAGGCTAGAAATAAAAAAGTATATACCTACCAATCATTGCATGAAGCTTATAAGTTAGCCGAAAGATTTATTCACGAACAAGCTGCGCCTGGAAAAGTCATAAAGTTACTGGAGTCGGCTGCGAACTTTCCTGAGCAACAACATTTTGTAACTGCTGCTAGTGTCAAGCAAGCAATAGAAAAATCTTTTGATGTACGAGTACAAACGGCCAGTAGTTTTGAAGAGAGGGATACCTTACTTAACCTTGAAGATAAAATTCATCAGCGCATGATAAACCAAACAAGGGCCGTAAAACTAGTTAGCGATGCATTAAGGCGTGCAAGAAGCGGAGTAAGGAATAACAACAAACCAATAGGAACTTTTTTGTTTCTTGGCCCAACTGGTGTAGGTAAAACAGAGCTTACCAAATCGCTTGCCGCAGCATACTTTGGCGGCGAAGATAGGATGGTACGGATTGACCTTAATGAATATTCTCATGCCGAAGATACTAATCGGTTATTGGCTCGGGGCAGTACTGATCCGTATAGTCTTTGCGCGCAAATTGCCAAACAGCCGTTTAGTGTAGTTTTGCTTGATGAAATTGAAAAAGCTCACCCGAATGTATTAAATTTATTACTTCAGATGCTTGACGAAGGAATTTTAAGGGATAGCGCCAACAAGCCAATTAGTTTTAAAGACGCAATAATTATTAGCACCTCAAACGCTGGTGCAGAAAAGATCAGAGCTCATATTCAGGCTGGTCAACAATTAGAACAGTTTGAGGAACAGTTTGTAGATGAGCTTGTGGATGCCAGGGTATTTAGACCAGAATTTTTAAACCGTTTCGATGAGATTATTTTGTTTAGACCACTTACCAAACAGGAGCTACTTAAAGTTGTTGATTTATTACTAGCAAGTGTTAATAAGACATTGGCAGATAGGAAAGTTACAGTTAAGTTAACGCAGCGAGCCAAAGAGTTATTGGTTGACAGGGGTTATGATGCTCGGCTTGGCGCCAGACCACTGCGCCGCGTAATGCAAAGAAGTGTTGAAAATATTGTTGCTAGTAAGTTACTGGCTGGCAGTATAACGCCTGGCCAATCTATTGAGATTGATGCACCAGAGCTACACACAACATTAGAACAACGTTAAAAATATTTATGTTATAATATACTTCTGTCAATTCCTTATGCGGAATGATTACCTTGCAGTTGATGTGGGGTCCCCAAAATGAGAGGATTTATTTTGGGGTAAGAAGGAGCTGACTTAGTTTGTTGCTTAAATGCTCTCAGTAGCTTTTGCTTCTGGGAGGATAGAGCAACAAACTATTACGCAGCGACGTGCGGGTGTGGTATAACGTTTATTATTCCTGCCTTCCAAGCAGGCGACGTGGGTTAGACTCCCACCACCCGCACCACTAAAATATGAGAGTTCCAGAGGCTGATTCAGTAATAATTCCAGATATACATGGTCACACCAACCACCTAGAAGATGTATATGAAAAGTATGGCGAGAGTGTTCGTTATATATTTTTAGGTGATATTGTTGATGGTCCAGATGTAAAACACACTTTAGATATAGTAAATTTTATGGTCACAGAACTAGGAGCAGTGGCCATCAAAGGCAATCATGAATGGGTGCTTGATGCCACATTAAATGCGTCAGATGACGAAGAGAGGCATAAGTTTAGACATGTCTTGTGGAGACGTCAGAGCCAGGGAAGCTTTAAAGGTTACGAGCGCGGAATGCTAGCTTCATACGATATAGATGAGCATACTCCAACAAATAAAGCCGCAGCGATTCTTAGAAACAGAATGCAAACCGCAGGCCACTTAGCACTGTTACGAGAAATGCCTTTGTTTGTAGAAGCTCCAGACTTTATTGCCGTACACGCAGGGTTAGTAACAAAACCTTGGTTAGATCAGCGCGATTATTTAGAAGCTGAAGAAAAGCAATTATTAACCGATGAACCAAAATTTTCTGAAGAGCCAGACCAATTATTTGGCTTATGGGTACATGATAATGGGCGTACTTCCAGAGATCACACGTTAGCTAGGTCGTCAGAAGTTAAAACAGAAATAGGAGACAGAGCACTTGTAACTGGCCATGCACATATGACACTCTCAGCCGACAAACGAATAACAGATGGCGGTCAAAGAGTAAGACTAGCTAGTAGACTAGAAAAAGACCAACCAATGTTTGTGTACCAAACTTGGGATAGACAGGTTGTTGAGGTGTAGTAAATATTATATAATTAACAAGTCAATTACGCCCCTGTAGCTCAGTGGATTAGAGCAGGACGGTTCTAACGTCAAGGTCGCAGGTTCGAGTCCTGCCGGGGGTACCATCGTCTGTCGCGGACCCTTTGAAGGTCGGTTACAGAGGGTCTTATCTTTCGAAAGGATCTGAATCTGCGATCATCAAGGTCGGAGGGGAGAATAGCCACTGGCTGTTCGGACGAGAATAAACTCTTAAAAACTATGTTTTCAAAGACGTTTTTCTGGGGCCGCCAGAGGTGGCCGAGTCCTGCCGGGGGTACCAAGTAATTAAAGGAGGTTGAAGAATAACTATCAACCACAAGACGAGTTTGAATCAGCAGTTAACTACGCCGATCAATACAGAAAGGCGATTTACTCGAACGCACTTAATTTAATTGGCACTCCTTCTTCAAATTATTATGATAGCGAGTTTGATCTTGACCCAAACAAAGGCCTAGATTGTTCTGGTTTTGTTACTTATGTCGTTACACTAGCTGGGTTGCAGTGTGATGTAGACTTAGAGTGCCCACGCCATGCAAATGAGCAATTTGACACCTTTGGAACATTTGTAGATTTTGATAAACGCCGCGCTGGGGATTTATTATTCTTTGTCAGAAATAGGCAATACAGCGAATCTGTTTTTATAACCATAGGGCATGTTGCAATACTTACAAGTAATAATAGTTATGTTCATTCACCTGGCAAAAACGGTGCAAAAGTATCTAAGCAACCAGTGCTACAGCAAGAAATTTTGAAACAAAACGATAAATACGCGAATAGTCTGTACATAAAGCGACCTACGCTACTTTGGCAAAACCGCTGGCGCATTTAATACTTTTAATCAACAAGTATATTATTAATTATATAATTAATACTAATGATGTGAAAAAACTCATTTACATAAAGTGGTTTTTAGTTAAAATGGTTAGGTGGAAAATTTACAACCGCACGAAGTGCCAAAAAGATCAGTCGAGCTATTTCCTAAAAAATCTATAAGAAGATTTGCAGCAAAGGTGGCAATTCTAGGTGTAATGTTAGGCGTTGTTGCTGACAGAGCAGTTGATAGAACTATTGACCAAGGCAAGGATGTTGTTCAGCCTGTGTTACAAGAACAGGGCGAACTACTTAGAAGTGAAGTGGATGGTTCTATGAATAATGTTGAGAACGATGCCAAAGAAGCAAAAGAAAAAGTAAACAATATAGAAGAAAATGTAGAAGCCCTAAAAAACTGGTTTGAAGAAAACATGGGTGTTAATTTTGAACCAGAAGCAGAAAAAAATTAAAATTTGTTTAATATGAGCGA
The DNA here is from genome assembly GCA_020428405.1 of Candidatus Saccharimonadota bacterium. GTDB lineage: Bacteria > Patescibacteriota > Saccharimonadia > Saccharimonadales > JAGQNJ01 > JAGQMZ01. The sequence continues at coordinate 27,683 of JAGQMZ010000007.1, forward strand.
AAAAGATCCATCACAAAACAAAGAAAATAACAATAAATGGTTGCGGTGGCTAACAATAGGGGCTGTAGCATTAATTGGCCTAGATATACTATTTGATTGAAATAATATACAAAATATAGTACAATTACCCCTGTTTATGGTGGCTGTAGCTCAGTTGGTTAGAGCGTCGGGTTGTGGTTCCGAAGGCCGTGGGTTCGAGACCCATCAGCCACCCCAAAAATTTTAGCTGTTGAATATGAATAGTGTTATATTCATATAGAATGATTACTGATATATTTCTGTTACTAATCGGCTTTGTGTTATTAATTGGCGGTGCCGAATATGTGGTACGTGGTGCATCATCAATTGCTGCCAGGCTTAATGTTTCACCCCTGGTTATTGGGCTAACAATTGTAGCCTTTGGGACATCTGCCCCCGAACTTACTGTTAACGTACTTGCGGCGTTACGAGGTTCTACTGACCTTGCGATTAGTAACGTAGTAGGCAGTAACATTGCTAACATATTGTTAGTTTTAGGTGTTGCGGCCATTATTACTCCACTAAAAGTAAAGTCTAATACAGTCTGGAAAGAGATACCGTTTGCGCTGTTAGGCATAATTTTACTTTTTATTATGGGGAATGACACGTTTTTAGATAACACCACTTTTAACGCTTTAACAAGAACCGACGGTTTGGCACTACTGGCAATATTTATTATATTTTTGTACTACATTTATAGTTTGGCAAAGAATGAAAACTATGGTGCAGAAGAAAAGGTTAAGCAATATAATCTTGTTGCTTCTAGTGGAATCTTTATTGGTGGATTAATTGCCTTAATTGCTGGAGGTCAATTTTTAGTGAATGGTGCAGTAGATCTTGCGACTACATTTGGTGTGTCAGAGACACTCATTGGTGTAAGTATAATCGCGCTGGGCACATCTTTGCCAGAACTTGCCACAACGGTTGCTGCTGTTAGGCAGGGCCATCGTGATGTTGCAATTGGTAATATTGTTGGTTCTAATATATTTAATATTTTTTGGATACTTGGAGTTACTAGTGTAATTGCACCGATTCCGTTTTCTGCTGCGATTAACGCAGACATTATGGTTGGAATAGGAGCTAGTTTACTGCTGTTTATATTTATGTTTACAGGCAAAAGGCATTATATGAACAGGTTAGAGGGCATTACTTTCTTATCTTTTTATGCTCTTTATATTTCATATGTTGTTATTAGGGGCTAAACCAAACAACCTATAAGAATAGTCAAAAAATTGACAAATTAAAGTTTTAGTGAAACAATATTAGTATTAATTAATACGGTGGGAGAGGTGCAAAATGTCCACCGTTTTTTCTTTTAAAAAACTTATTATCACAGCTCTTGTCGTTACTTCTTTAGTAGCAATATTATACCCAGCAAAAATTGAAGCAGCGGTTACTAATCCAACTGCAGAATCTAAAATATCTTTTACATTTGATGATGGATCAGCTAGCAACATAACGAATGTTGCACCTGTTTTATCACAGTATGGATACACGGGTACAGCTTATATTACAACAAGTTGCGTCGGTCTGGTTACAGTACCAAATAACTGTCAGGCTGATGAGGGAATTCCATACATGACATGGGCTCAGATAAAATCTCTACAGTCCACTTATAATTGGGAGATCGGCGCACATAGTGTTTCGCATCCACTAATGACTGAAATTAATGCCAACAAACTTGAGCGCGAAGTTGCAAACAGTAAGGCTGCTTTGTCGGCTCAAGGAATTAATGCAACAGCTTTTGCAACTCCTTATGGTGACTATAATGACAAAGTACTTTCTGCAATTGCAAAATACTACACAAGCCACAGAGGTTTTGCTGATACTGGTTACAACTCTTGGCCTTACAGTAATTATTTTTTAAGGGTTCAACAGGTTCAGTATGGCGTAAGTGTTGAAACTGTAAAAAGTTACATTGACAGGGCTGTAGCTGATAATACATGGCTAATTTTGGTATTTCACGATGTTCAAGCATCACCAAGCACCGATCCAGAGGACTATCAATATGCAACAGCTGATTTAGGTGCAATAGCTGCTTACGCGAAACAAGTTGGCTTACCAGGAACAAACATATCGGATGGATTAGTGACTGGCGATCCAAGCGATAATCTTATTGATGAGCCGGTGAGTGGTGGTAGCATTGGCAACGGCTGGTCAACCGATTCACCAGCAAACGTAACCGTTGATTCATCTTCAAATGGTAGCGCACCAGAATCAACCACATCCGTTGCAGTAACCTCTAATCCAAATACTAATGTTCATCTGTTTTCGCCAATAATTAATGTTGACCCGACTGCGGAATATGTTGTTAAGGGTTACGCAGGCATGGCCGCAAATCAAATAAATGATATTGGATTTTATATCGATGAGTACGACTTAAGCGGAAACTGGATAAGCGGTCAATATATGCAAACAATCTTCTCTTGGTATACAAGAGATATCTCTTTTGCATATAAGCCTTCTTCTGGACGAGTGGCAGGAGCAAGTTTGCAAATTATTATTAGTACGGCCAGTGGCAAAGTTGTTTATGTTGATTCTATAAAGTGGTTAACAGTAGTTGCTGGCAGTACGCCCCCGCCACCTCCACCAGAAACAGTTGAAAATATACTTTCTGACGGTAGTTTTATGAATGGCTTTTCTGGCTGGTCAACAGATAACTCCTCTGCAATTTCATTAGATACAGGCGGTAATGGGCATGGAACTGAAACAACTAACTCTGTTTTGTTAACAAATGTAAGTGAACAAAACTCACAACTTTTCTCTGAGAAAGTTAGTGTTAGTTTTGGATCAAGCTACACGATAAGTGTCTATCTAAATATGGTTAGCTTTAGTCAAGATATTGGATTTTATGTTGATGAGTATGATGTGAATGGAAATTGGATTAGCGGCCAATACTTGGCTACAAAACGTGATGGCCAAAGCGGAAACACCTTGTTTAATTATTCTCCAACCTCTGTAAATGTTGCATCAGCAAGCCTACAGGTAATTATGGTAGCGGGCAGTGGTACTCGGGCCTACATTGATGATATTCAATGGGTAACCGCTTAAGCTAAAACTAATAGTAAAATATAGTTTACAAAAACACACAAAGGTACTAAAATATATTGTGTACAAGCGTGAGGGTCGTTTGGCCCTCTTTTTAATGTTGGCAAAACGTACCTAAGCGCGTCTTAACAGTAAGGAGAGACGATATGTACGAAGGTGGTAAAGGCGCAGGTGCCGTTGTAACTGGTAGTGTAGTGCTTCCAAACACAGGTGGTAACCGCGTATTGACTGTGATTGCAGTCACAAGCATTGCTGTAGG
>JAGQMZ010000080.1 GCA_020428405.1 Candidatus Saccharimonadota bacterium
GCGACCCAAAATATCCGGTAATGGAACAACCACCTGACGATCGAAACGACCCGGGCGTAATAACGCTTTATCCAGTACATCCGGTCTGTTGGTTGCAGCGATAACAATAACTCCTTCATTTCCTTCAAAACCATCCATTTCAACCAATAATTGGTTCAGAGTTTGCTCTCTTTCATCATGTCCGCCGCCCATTCCGGCTCCACGCTGGCGACCCACCGCATCAATTTCATCAATAAAAATGATGCACGGAGCATTTTTCTTCGCCTGATCAAACATGTCACGCACACGCGATGCACCGACACCAACAAACATTTCAACAAAATCAGAACCAGAAATTGTGAAGAAAGGAACTTTTGCCTCACCGGCAATGGCTTTTGCCAGCAAAGTTTTACCGGTTCCCGGTGAACCCACCATTAAAACACCGCGAGGGATATGACCACCGAGTTTTTGGAATTTGCCAGGGTCCCTTAAGAAATCAACGATTTCACCGACTTCCTCTTTGGCTTCTTCAACACCGGCAACATCAGCAAAAGTCACTTTGATTTGATCTTCACTCAGTAATTTGGCTTTGGACTTGCCGAAGCTCATAGCTCCGCCTTTGCCACCGCCGCCTTGCATT
>JAGQMZ010000081.1 GCA_020428405.1 Candidatus Saccharimonadota bacterium
TGTTGAAATTCCTGAGTGGACAAAGCTTTATATTGCTCCATACGATGAAAAAACAGACGGTGAGGTTAAGCCAAATGATGAAGTTCAAGAAGTTACCTGGATGTGCCCCAACGATGTTATAGAATTGAGCGAGCAACAACCGGAAGTTTTTGAACCAGGCGCTCGTTTAGCTATTCAGAAACTCAACAATTTTTTGGAAAGCCAGAATTTTAAGATCAATAATTACAATTGAATAACTAGATGTAATTCTGTAAAATTACATCTGTTAGTTAGTAGTGGGGCGGTTAGCTCATTTGGCTAGAGCGCAACATTGACGTTGTTGAGGTGACAGGTTCGAATCCTGTACCGCCCACCAATTGCGAAAATTCATCAACCAGTCGCCGGAGTTGATAGGCGACTGGTTTTAATATAACGATGAACATATATCAACTATGTCTGGAATTGCAAAACTGTCCATCAAAAGCACTACAGCTTACTGATTAAGTGTTGATGTTGCGTGCATATTTATCGCCAAACAGTTCAAAAAACAGATGCAAACCCGGTGTTATTATAACAATAATAAAGTACTAGCATTTTAATACTAGCTTATGTATACTATCTATTTGTAAGGTGGCTTTT
>JAGQMZ010000082.1 GCA_020428405.1 Candidatus Saccharimonadota bacterium
TCATTTGCAATAAACACCCAAGGGTCTTTACCTTCTGGTGTTTTATGTGACCAGTAGTTTCGGTTAACCATATCCTCTGCTTTGTTTTGTGCGGCGTTTTGAAGTTGAGGATTAGTTGTTAGAGCATTCTCGCCCGTAAGTTGACGTTGTGTATTAGTTGCACTTAGTAACTGCTGGGGAGTTATGTTTGAGTACGCACCCAATACGGCTTGGTTGCTTTTTTGAAAAGGACTAAACAATACCAAGATTAAAAAACCAATACTTGCAAAAAGCGGAATAAATGGGTAGTAATGCTTTAAATATTCCTTAGTATGACGATGATGTGGTTTTAAGTTATTGTGTTTTTTTGTTTTTGGCGACTTGGCGCGACTCATGATTTAACTATACAACAAGCTTAAGCTTCTCGCAAGACAAATAGAGCAATAGCAGTAGCTTGGGCTACATTAAAGGACTCTTTTTGACCATACATGGCAATCTCAACAATATCGTCACATTGGTTTAATAGGTCGTGAGGGATGCCGTCAACTTCAGCACCAAGCAGTAGGGCGCATTTAGTTGGCGGTTGGTAGTCATTGAGTTTTATGCTATTACCAGACTGCTCTAGCCCAATT
>JAGQMZ010000083.1 GCA_020428405.1 Candidatus Saccharimonadota bacterium
AATAGTGCGCTTTTCCTGCTTCTTTTTCGTTCTCATGGCACCACATCGACTCTACAGGTGGTATATATTATATCATATCTGTAGAGGGGTTCTATATAGGGTCGACACTATTTTAGTGATAATCTAAAAAGAGGATTTTGAAGTGGTTATAACTACAAAGTTCCCATATTGGGAATAATGTATCCCAATAAGGGAGCTTTAAAAGATCAACAGTTCGGACGGTTTTTTCACTAGGTGTTAGGGAGCAATAGAACGGCGAACCGACTTAGGGTGAATTTAAACAAACGGCAGAAAAGTAGCGTAGGACTGGACTCTACGCAAAGCCAACAGTATCAAGGCTTAGCCTCGGTTTTAGACTTCCCATTTTAAATCACACCAAGATGGCACTTTTTACATGCCATCAACAAAGATAAACCCCAGCAATGCTGGGGTTTGGAACATGCGATAGTCATCAAACTAGGCAAGTTAAATCCAACGACTGACGTTAGATTGAATTAAAAATGGCATCGTAAAAAACGATGGCAAAAACAGAAGGTAATTAAACCCACCGTCAACAAATCCGCTAATAACGCTGCGGAGTGCGGCAACGATATAACCATCGGCAAGTAA
>JAGQMZ010000084.1 GCA_020428405.1 Candidatus Saccharimonadota bacterium
GTTTATGTGTCAACCGAGCAGTTTGTGCAAGAGTTTTTAGATGCCATAAGATACAAGAAGAATACTGATTTTGCAGGATATTACAGAGGGGCTGATGTATTGATTATTGATGATATACAGTTCATTGCTGGGAAAGAGAAGACTCAAGAGGAGTTCTTTCATACGTTTAACGCTCTTCATCAAGCAAACAAGCAAATTATCATTAGTAGCGATAAACCACCAAAAGACATTCCTACACTTGAAGATCGCTTGCGATCTCGTTTTGCTTGGGGTATGAGCATAGATATGCAAACTCCGGATTTTGAAACGCGGTGCGCTATCATACAAACCAAGGCAGAGAGTCGTGGCATTGAACTACCTAGCGATGTTGTGGAGTACTTATCTCAAGGAGTCCGAACAAATATACGTGAGTTAGAAGGGGTATTAAATCAACTTTTAGCTATGTGCGAAATGCGTGGCACTTCACCAGATATTACTATGGCTAAAAGTTTACTTAGTAACACAAAAAATAGACCACGACATATTAGTTCAAAGCAAGTTGTAGAAAAGACCGCTAAATATTTTCACATAACAACCGACGAAATCCTTGGCCCAAAAAGAGATAAAGAT
>JAGQMZ010000085.1 GCA_020428405.1 Candidatus Saccharimonadota bacterium
TAACTCGTCAGAACACTACTAAACAGATTGGATCATCACGACAGCAGCGGTTTGAAAATGCTAGATGCGCCTTTACATGTGCAGCAAAACTACCAAAAGACCAGCCTATATTGCTCATTGATGATGTTTTTACAACTGGCGCAACACTGCAATATGGTGCACAGGCTCTTCAAAATGCCGGTGCTGAGCGTATTTGGATTGCTGTTATTGCTCGCCAACCTCTCGACAAAGAGGCGAAATAACGGTAAAATGAATCAAGTTTTAGTTGGAGAGATGACCGAGTGGTTTAAGGTACTGGTCTTGAAAACCAGCGTGGGGCAACTCACCGAGGGTTCGAATCCCTCTCTCTCCGCCAAGTATATAGTGTTTGAGCTCCGTGCGCCGTAAGAGGTGGGACGGAGTTTATACTTTTTAGTTTAATCTTCTTTACCTTTTTTACAACACGGCGTACTATAAAGATAACTATTAATGAGGAGGTGAATATGCCTAAGCATACACAATCACATAGACCGCATAAAACAGAGGTCCCCTATAATACGCAGCCCGTTGGGCTAGAGAAATGGCTGGACGAGACATATACGAAACTACCAATCCAGTTACCGACGGAA
>JAGQMZ010000086.1 GCA_020428405.1 Candidatus Saccharimonadota bacterium
TCGGCGCGGTTTGGTAGCCGTGGTTATTAGCTTGGTGTTTATGTTCGCCACGGCTCCGGTATTTCAACAGCTTAAGTTTGACATCTTCCCAACATCAAAAGACTCTAATGATGTTCAGGTAGAGCTAACATTTGCCCCTCAAACAAGCTTAGGGCAAGCGCAAGCTATTACTAAAACTGCTAACCAGCAAATAAAAGATACTCTTGGCGATGATCTTAAGTCTATTACTTATGTTGGAAACGCAAATAACAGGCAAGCAGTAGCCTATATTAGCTTGACTCCTTACCAAGAACGTAATGTTACTTCTCACCAAATAGTTGATGATTTAGAAGGTAATTTAGAGTTAGATAATACTAGGATTGTAGTTAGTCAAGGAGGCGTTGGTCCGCCAAAGGAGCTGTTCCCGTTTAATGCCCAAATTCCTTCAGATAATCCAGAACAAGCGGATACAGTAGCGCAAAATCTTGTTAAGTTTTTGGAAGACAAAGAAATTAAACGCCAAAATGGTACATCGTTCCATATAAAAGAAGTTGAATATACCGGCGAGCAAGTATCTATAACAAGAGTAAATGGCAAACGCATTGTTGAGGTTTCGGCGAATTT
>JAGQMZ010000087.1 GCA_020428405.1 Candidatus Saccharimonadota bacterium
TGCAGATGCAAATAACGGGTTAGCGCCAATAACATCAACCAGTCTAGTTAGAGCTGCAGAGGCTGAACCAGCATGGAAGGTAGATAGCACTAGGTGACCTGTTAAGGAGGCTTGCAATGCAGTTTTAGCAGTATCCATATCTCGCACCTCACCAACCATTACGATATCAGGGTCAAGACGTAATACAGCCCGTAATTTTTCGGCAAAATTTACTTCTTGTGTACCTTTGCTATTAACTGGTATCTGAGTTAATCCCTCAAACTGATACTCAACCGGATCTTCAATAGTAATAATCTTTCGACTATCATTATTAAGGGAATTCAGCATTGAATAAAGAGTTGTGGTTTTTCCAGAGCCAGTGGGCCCAACAACAAGAACAAGGCCAGTTGGCTTGGCAATGATATCGTCTACTATTTTTCTTTCCTCGGGATTAAGTCCTAATTTATTGAGATTATACATATCTTGGCTTAAGTTAAACAGCCTCATGACTATATCCATGCCATGGATTGTTGGAACGGTTTCGACTCGTAAGTTAACATCCACATCCGCACCATCTGCCATCCTAACTCTTTGGGCAATATGACCTTGTTGA
>JAGQMZ010000088.1 GCA_020428405.1 Candidatus Saccharimonadota bacterium
TCCAATTACCCAAAATGATTCACATACTTACGTAACAGGCGATCAGCTTAAAGACGAATTTAAAGAAGTAGTAGAACTATTTAGAGAAGTATATTTAGAAACCGGTATAAAAGACTATTGGTTTAGGCTATCTTTGCCAGATTTTGAAAAAGATAAGTTTGCGCAAGATAATAAAAAATGGGATTATGCAGCACAAATAATAAGAGAGGTCTTAGATGAATCAAATTTGCCATATGTAGAGGGTGTTGGCGAGGCAGCTTTCTATGGGCCCAAGTTAGACGTTCAAATTAAAAATGCTTTGGGCAAAGAAGACACCATTGCCACTGTCCAGCTAGATATTTTAGTACCAGAACGTATGGGCTTAACCTATATAGATGCAGACGGTAAAAAACAACACCCCTATGTTATCCATAAAAGTATTATGGGCGCTTTTGAGCGTTTTATGGCATTTCTGCTAGAAGAAACTTCAGGTAATTTACCGGTTTGGTTAGCTCCAGAGCAAATTAGGTTTATTACAGTTAATCAAACTCCGCAAATTGTAGATTTTACGAATAATCTTGTTTTAGATGCAAAAGACCTTGGTTTA
>JAGQMZ010000089.1 GCA_020428405.1 Candidatus Saccharimonadota bacterium
TGTGGCAACTCAATGCATCAACAGTTAATTTATGTGTTGATGGCGTATCTGTTGGTTCAGCTGGTAGTTCTTCTGGGACGCGTGCTTCTAACTCCTCAGGATTACTCAGTATCGGTCATGGTCCGGCAGTTGCAGGAAGATCATGGAATGGTCGTATGGCAATGGTGGCTTTTTACAATTATGTCTTAACTCCAACACAAATATCCAATCATTACTCGGCAATGTAGTAGGTTAAATAATATACATAGGTAGTATATACACTTAAAAAGCGGAGTTAAAGCGGATTTAAATCCGCTTTCGGGCAAAATAACAGATGTAAGGCTAATACCACCACTTCGCCACCTGATCGCCACCACTCTGGCGTTAAGGCAAAATTTTAGTTAAGACTTATCAATAAGTTTTGGGTTAATGTCGTGCTTTTTAGTGTGGTAGGCTAATGATCCAACGGTAAATATTGTAGCCACAATCATAAATGGTAAAATGGCCTTTTCTACCGTAGATTGAGCTACAAATCCACCAAGCCAATAGCCTAGCAAGCTAAGGCCAGCGCCCCACAAAATTGCACCGACAGCGTTAAATATAG
>JAGQMZ010000008.1 GCA_020428405.1 Candidatus Saccharimonadota bacterium
AGAGGCAACTGGCAGTAAACACCGCTATAGCAGACCGTACAAGAAGAATGAGCAGAGTCACATAGAGAACTTTAACAAAGCTCTAAGGAATGAGTGCTTTGGTAAGTTACGTTACAAAACCAGTCAACTGGAAGAAGTACGACTCCAAGCAAAACTCTTTACTCAGCACTACAGATATGAACGCTGGCATATGGGACTACCAGATCTTATGACTCCAGCTCAACACAAAGTGTGGTACGCTAGTCAACAGAAAGATACGCTAGTGTCGCATTGTTAGTGAGAATTTTCCGGAGTCTAGCGGCGTGGTTTTTCTGTTCTTTGAGCCATATGTCTAAATGTTAGCCTGCCAAGCTGTGCGCCCACTGGAAATAATTTTGAATAGTTATCTGCCGATTCTTCAATTGCCTCAACGGCTTCACCGCTAGTACTTTGCTGAAAAAATGCAAAAGTCATATGCGGTATAACATCCCAGCTGCCCATAAATTGTTTTAGGCGCTTATTTATAGCAGCCGTGATTATGCTTGCTTCTGTTTCAATAAGCCCCACTACATCCTTGTTTGAAGCCCCACTTGGTAAAAGTGCCAATTTTTGCCTAACATCTTTTCTATCTATTCCTGGCAACCTTCTGCCAACACCCATTACGCCACTGAACCTTAGGTTGGGATTACGTACGCCGGTAAATTTTGCAAGTTCGTTTCTTGCTTCTTGCTCAACAGCACCGAAATCGTGATTTTCCCAAACTGCTCTAATTTTACGTGCCGCTCTGGCTGATTGCCCCATCTCAACCACGCTTACACCTAGTGCATCTGCATCAAAAATTTTTCCATATCTTCTTATATCAAAGTCTCCTAAAGCAGGGTGGCCTTCAATGTCTTCAGCAGCCTCAGCAAAAAAATCAGAGTTTTGAAAATCTTTTTCAGAAATTGAATTTGTTGCCATGTCTGCGGCGTAACGTCTAAGAACATAGTCTGAAATTCTTCTAAAGTCGTACAAAAAACTGTCTAGCTGCGGATTTGGAACAACATCGTGAAAGGCTCCCAGCGCTGGGTAGCCTTCAAATGGCTGGCGTGTACTGCTTCTGGCATTATGACCTCCCCCCATGTTCCCTCCTGTTTGAGAACATTATAGAACAGCTTCTGATTATTTTTTGTCGTGTTTTATGCTACGCTTTTAACTGTTTATGAGAAAAGTGGCTATTCAAGGTAAGTTAGCATCGTATCATGACATCGCTGCTAAAAAGTTTTTTGGACAAGACACACAAACTGTCAATTTTGATTTGCCGTTTAAGAACGTCTTTAAAGGCTTAAAGAAACACGGCAACGCAGTTGTAGCCATAGAAAACTCACTGTATGGTTCGATAAATGAGGTTTATGATCTTCTTGCCTCAAACAAATATCAAATAGTCGGCGAGGTGTATTTACGAATAGAGCATTGCCTTATCGGTACTCCTGGCGCAACAATCAAAAACCTTACAGAAGTACATTCTCACCCAATTGCGCTGGCTCAATGTGAAAATTATCTTGATTCTACCTTAAAACATGTCCAACGTTTTGAACATTTTGACACAGCCGGAAGTGTTGAAGCCGCAAAACAATGGAGCAACCCAAAAATTGCCGCCATTGCCAGCAAAGAGGCAGCCACATTACATGATATGGAAATATTAGCTAAAAACATTGAAACCAACAAAGAAAACTACACGCGGTTTGTGGTTCTATCAACACAAGAAAAACGGCAAAGCATGCCAACCAAAGCCTCTTTAATTTTAAAAACCGCCGATAAACCTGGCGCTCTACATGAGGCTTTAGGTGTATTTACACAACTAAACCTCAACCTGTCTAAGCTAGAGTCGCGGCCAATTATAGGCAAAGCTTGGCATTATATGTTCTATATTGATATTGAGTCGCCGGATATTAATAGTAAACTAGAGCTAGCCATCAAAGACCTACTGCTTAAACGCTGTGAGGTACAATTGTTAGGGGCTTATGAAAAAGGATGATCGAACACTATTAAAACGTATAGGGATAGATGCACTAGGTGTACTACTTATAATTGGCTCTATTTTATTCGGGTGGATTCCCGGGCCAGGCGGTATACCTTTATTTTTAGCTGGCCTTGGGTTACTAGCCACCAATCATGAGTGGGCAAGAAGAATTTTTGTTGAAATAAAAGAGCGAGGGATGTCAATTAGCGAAACCATTTTTAGAGACCATCCAGTACTAGTATTAACCTATGATATCCTGGCCGTTATCTTACTAATAACAGGTGGCATACTATTTTCAGCCGCCACAAACAACATTTATGCCGGTTTGTCTATTGTGGTTTTCTTTCTTGGAGTTAGTCTATTTCTAGGTAATAGAAAACGGGCAAATAAAATTACTGCTTGGGCAAAGAATATCGCTAACAGAAATAAATAACCATAAGAACTATACAATATATTTGATTATTCCACTATTTTGTAGTATCATTCAATTTAAAAGGAGTGGAGATGCTAGAATTTCTCGTTTTAGGCCAGATTCCTGGTACACATATTCAAATTACATTTGCATGGTATCTTTTTGCTGCCCTTGGGATTGTCGGTTACGCAATCCATAAGTTAAAGAGCCACCAGACAAACTAATTTACACTTCCTCATGCGGAGCTATACTTTCGCCATATAGTTTTAATTCCTCCAGTAAATAAACATCGTTTGTCACCTTATCGGCACTGATTTTTTGTAAAGTTTTAAAATACTCTGCCAGCTTACTTTTATCGCCTCCGCCAATAAGTTTTTGAGCTTTATATGCTTGCCATTTTGCTTGTTCTTTTTCAGTTAAAATCTCTGGGAAATTTCTGGCCTTGAATAACAAAAAAAGTGGTTGTAGTCGTTTGTCCTGAAATCTTGGCTTAAAACCCGCCAGCTCTTTAAAATTTAAACTATGAATTTTGTTCATCAGTTTTTTGTCATCATGACCAAAAAAGCCGTCGTAAAGTTGAGCATCAACGTCTTGATTTGATGTGAACATATCTGATTGCTGTTGCTTATTCATTATTTTAAGCGCTTCTAATAAATTTTTATAAAATTCTGTTTTGTTTCCTTCTAGTAATTTTTGATGTTTATTAATAATATGATCAGAAATTTTTAAACGCTGTTTGCTTTTATCATCAAGCACACTTAGGGGGGCAACCGCTGGGCAACGGTTATACTGCAGAGTTTTGACTGGTAACCTTGGCTCATCACTGTCTTTCTTCCACTTCCAGGCCTCGGCCAGCTCGACTGGCGATTTATCTAACCAGCTCGACGGATCTTGATACAAATCAAAAACTAAAGCGCCGGTTTTTGGGTTGTCGCCAATATACATAGCAACAGCGGTTTTTTCTCTGTCAGAACTATACTTGCCACTAGAATATACGAATGGTTGACTAGACGAAACCAATGACTCAACCTTTTTCTTGTCACGTAAGTTCAAAAGATATTCAAATAGTTTTGGTTGTTTATTTTTTATGAGCTTGGCTAATGCAATCGTTGCCTGCACATCGCTAAGCGCATCGTGGGCATTATCATGTGCTAAATTATTAACCTTTGTCAGAGACTCCAGCCTATTAGTCGGTTTGCCGTCAGTAGCAAACGGCCATTTTATACCTTCTGGCCTGAGAGCTCGCATCATGCGACTAGCATCTAGCAAGTCCCAACGGCTTTTACCATCTTTCCAATGCCACTCAAAGGCATCGTAAAAATTGCGGTAATGCAGATAGCGCATAAACTCATCGTCAAAACGTACCGTGTTAAAACCTATAAATATTGTTCCAGGCACTGCAATTTCTTTGCTAAAAATTTTTAAAAACTCAGCCTCGGTTATACCCTCTTGCTTGGTTTTTTGAGGAGTGATGCCGGTAACCAAAATAGCCCATGGGTCGGGTACTACGTCATCAGTTAGTTTTAGTAAGATGTTGTGAGGCTCGCCAACTGCATTTAAATCCATATCGGTACGCTGGCCCGCAAACTGCATGATACGTTGCTGGCGCGGATTTACACCACTAGTTTCTAGATCATAAAAATAAAAGCTGTTGGTCACGTCTAGTATTGTAGCAGTAATGGATAAATCAACCTGCTAATGCTAAGATATAGATGAACAATGAAAAAAACAAACAAAAAATATTTTTGGTATGGGCTGATTGCAGTTTGCTTAGGGGCTTTGAACGCGCCAGTTATCAAACATGCTAGTTCTAGCATTAACCCAGTTACAATTAACTTCTTAAGGTTTTCGGTGTCTGCACTAGTAACGTTTCCTTTCTTTTTATACTTTTTTAAAAAACTAACTCCAAAAAACATAACCTATTCTTTGCTTTCTGGGTTTACACTATTTTTTGCCACAATGGGATTTGTAAATGGCGTTAACTTAAGCACCGCTTCATATGTAGCTTTGTTGCTGCTTTTAAGTCCCGTAACATTAGTTTTCTTTTCGATAAAAATGACTAACGATAAAGTGGATAGAAAACGATTTGCAGGATTTTCACTGGCAATTTTAGGCGCAATCTTAGTTGTAGCTGGGCCAATATTTTTGGCTGGAAACACATCAATTGATTTTTATCCAAAAGCAACATTATTTATTGGATTAACAGTTATCACCTATCCCCTTGCAGTAATATTTGCCAAAAAAGCTAATGAATCCCGCAAGAAACTACCAATAACTTCTATTATTTTTATCCAGACAAGCGTAATTGCAATACTTAGTCTAGCAACTGGCTTATTGACCAACAAAATAGATTTTACCAGCGTATCAGAATCGGAGATATCTGTACTTACGGCAATCGCCTATTCGGGCATAATGGTTGGCGTGCTTGATAGATCGCTAAATGTTATCAGCTACGAACACGTTGGTTCAGCAGTTAATGGTGGGCTTGTTTACCTTGGCTTATTTATAACCTTATTGGTCTCTGTACTAGTACTGGACGAAAGCCTTTCGCTCGTAGCACTTGTTGGAGGTGTAATAATTTTGTTAGGTGTAGCAATAACTGAGCATGGGTTGCCAAAAATTCACCGATTTAACTATCATCATCGCCACCATTAATTAATATTCTAAACGAGCTATTTCAGGCATTCCAATGACAATTGTCTGTTCTGTTTGTATGCCTTTTTTAGCCAGCTCGTTTAAAACGCCATTCTTTTGTAAAATATCGCGCATGCGCTGTACACCGTTTTGGTTGCTAAAATCTTGCCTTTTTGCGAATGACTCAATCTTTTTACCCGTAACAACAAAGTCTTGACCTGTTTTAACAACCTGCCATTTATCATCTGATTCTTTTAGCGTAATAACTGGTAGCTTGCTTTTAGCTTTTTTAGCAATGGCCTTTTTTTGTTTTTCTACAGTTTTATGAAGTTCGAATAATAACTCCTTGATGCCCTCTTTATTGTGAGAAGAAATTGCAAAAATGTCGCAATTTTTTGGCAACATCTTTTTAAGCTTTAAAATCTGCTCTTGCAATAAATCTTTGTCGAAGCCATCAATCTTTGTAATAGCGACTATTTGTGGTTTTTTTGCTAAATCTTTACTATATTTTGAAAGCTCTTTTTTTATAACTTTGTAGTCTTTAGTGATATCGTTTGAATATACATCTATCATGTGTAGTAGAACTGAAGTACGCTCCACGTGACGCAAAAACTCATCACCTAAGCCTTTGCCTGTGCTAGCACCCTCAATTAGACCCGGAATATCAGCTAGCAACAGATTTTTATCTTTAGCGATATCAACCACGCCAAGGTGTGGGTTAAGCGTGGTGAAAGCGTAATTGGCGACCTCTGGGTGGGCGTTACTGACAGCAGAGAGTAAAGTTGATTTTCCTGCATTCGGCAAGCCAACCAAACCCACATCAGCAATGGATTTTAGCTCAAACGTAAGTTCTAATTGCTCGCCTGGTTCGCCCTTTTCGTAAATTCTGGGCGCCTGGCGACGTGAACTAACAAAATGTGCGTTACCAAAACCACCTTTGCCACCTTTTGCAATTACAGCAGTTTGACCAGATTTTTGAAAGTCTGCTAATATTTCGCCGTTTTCATTTGTTATGACTGTGCCAATTGGAACATCTAATGTTAATTCTTTGCCTCTTTTGCCGTGCTTTTTGCGCTTGCCGCCGTCTTGTCCATTTTCAGCCTTGATTAACTTTCTATACCTATAAGTAGCCAAAGTGTCTTGATTATTACTGGCTTTAGCTACTACGTCACCGCCGTCACCGCCGTCACCGCCGTCTGGACCACCTTTATCTACGTATTTTTCGTGCCTGAAACTAACGATGCCTCTGCCACCATCACCAGCTTTAATTTTGACCAATACTTTATCTACAAACACCGCAGCCTCCCATGAAAAGAGATAATGTTATTTAATTTAAGTCTAGTATATAAATCTGTAGCTGCCAAACTCACCTGGTGAAACTGTTCGATAAGTTACTCTACCCCAAGAAGGGTAGTTCATATCAGAAACAAGAATTGAGCCATCTGCATTCATGGACTCAACATAGGCAACGTGGCCCAGACCACCAAGATTGGCGTGCCACAGTACTGCACCAGCTTGAGGAGTGCTACCAACACCAAATCCAGCACCTTGTGCACGACTATACCAAGAAATGGCATTTCCTAAGTTTGCCGGAATCGGCCGGCCAGATGCTGCACGACGGTTAGCTGCATGCCAGGTACAATAACCGTAGCTATAGCCGTTATATCCGTAAACAGCCTCAAAGCCTGAACGGCTATAAGTGTAAGCCGATGATAGACGACTACTTGTAGTAGTAGCTACCTGTGGTTGAGTTGCATCTGGCAAGATAATTTTCTGACCTGTTGGCAAATTGCCAGACTCTAAGTCATTGATAGCTACAAACCTGTCTTTGTTCAAGCCATATTTATTTACTAAACCATCAATTGTATCAGTCGATTTAGCCGTGTAAACAATTCCATTGACTGGAGAAATTATTAATGTAACGCCGGCACTTAAATTGTCGCCAGTTAACCCGTTTGACCACTTAATAGTGTCCGATGTGACACCAAACTTTTGAGCAACGCTAGCAACAGTGTCGCCTTCTACGACAACATATTCCTTGATATCTGCCCTAGACTTAAGACCTGTAGAAATAATCTGAGGCTGAGCACTAACGACATCGTCGGCAGGCGTAACAGTTAGCTGCGCATTAATTGTATCTGCATGGTTGGCAATCTGAACTTGTTCCGGAAGTTGTGCAGCCCTAGCAACCGTTACTGCAATATCTGCAGAAGATAGTTGATCCAGAGGATTTGCGATTGACTCCTCTTGAGTTGCTAATACAGCATTTGAAACAGTTGTGCCAGATGTTTTTGGTTTTTGCAAAACAAAACTAGCAACAACGAAAAGTAAAATTACATTAGCTGACAATAGAGAAAAGCGCACAATGCGTTTTTTGTTGGTTTTATCAACAAATAACCGCTTGTACCACTTAGTCTGTTTAATTGTGTTGGCTTTACTAGAGGCTGTTGAAACACTTCCCTCTAGTAAGCCTGGGTATTTACTAATGTGACTCTCCCGGATATTATCCGTTCGCGATTAACAGGGGTTAATTGACAATTTTCAAGGATTCGACCTCTTGAACTTCAAATACTACTACTGTTAATTGGGTAAAATTGTATATTTACCGCTTAAAATAGTACCATTCTGACCCTATTTTTGCAAGTTTAGTATAACTAGTTTCCGCACAGTTCTTGACAGTATTGCCTAGTCAATTCTTGATGTTGTTCAAGCGTGTTAGAGAAGTAAGTTGTACCGTCGTCTCCAGATACAAAATACAGCCAATCAGTGTTTGAAGGGTTAGCAACCGCATTTAAAGCAGATTCTGTAACGTTACTGATTGGCCCTGGTGGCAAGCCACTATTCTGATAGGTGTTATAGGGCGAATTATAAGAAAGCGTCTCAGAATAAGATAGTGTCTGGTCTATGCCAGCCAGAACAGCGCCATATTTAGCTGTGGCGTCAGATTCTAAGTTCATTGGGATGCCAAGCCGTTTTAAGAAAACTTGAGCAACCTGGCGCCTATCATTGGCATTAGAAACCTCTTTTTCTACAATACTAGACAGTATTATTGCTTGGTGCGTTGAAAAGCCCCTGGAAGCAAATGCTTCCTGAATACTTGGCGTAAGCCTTTTGTTCATTTCATCAAGAGATAGTTCAATAATCTCTTGTGCTTTTGTTTCAGTTGTCCTTTGGAAAGACTCTGGATACAAATAACCCTCGAGTGTGGCATCTTTGGGTTTTGCTACTAACGCTGGATGATCCGGGTAGCTAGCCGGGTCGAGAGCTATATCTACTTCGCTAGCCGAGAAACCTTTATTCAATAACATCTCTTTAATTTCATCAATTCTTACACCGGGTGGAATTGTTATTAGGTTACTAGCAATTTTTCCTTCGGTTATTATCTCAACAATATCTTGAACGGAGTACGATGGACTAAGCTCATATGTTCCGGCCTTTATGTCTGCATCTGCCCCGTTATTTCGTACATACTGTTGAAAAACCTGCTTGTTTCTTATTAAGGTCGCCTCTTTTAAAGATTCTGCAATCTCTGGCAACGCACTACCAACCGGTATAGTAAACTCTTGCAGTTGTTCTGTAGAACTGACCGGTTTTAAGTTTTCGTTATAATAACGCCTTACGCCAAATAAAACTCCGCCACCAATAACTACAGTGGCCAAAATAGCTATTACTAAAATTTTCATCCACCGCTTACGATGGGATTTGCTGGGCATTACTTTTCTCCTTTAGATAATCTTCAAGAATCAATGTGGCAGCTAAAGAGTCTACGTTTTCTCGGCTAAACTTTTCTTTTCCAGACTCTAATATGTTAGTTGCCTGCACTGATGTTAACGTTTCATCCTGAAAATGTACAGCTATTCCTAGCTTAAGTTTGTCTATAAAATCTCTTGTGTATTTACTTTGAGCCGTTTCTTCGCCGTTCATATTTCTTGGCAATCCTACGACTATATCGTTAACTTCGTGCTCCTTAACTAGGGTTTTCAACTTTGCCTTAAACTCGGCATCATTTGGCAACGTAACTAAAGGTTCAGCGATCCGTGCTATGGTATTTGCTCTTGCAACCCCTATCTTTCTCTGCCCAATATCTAGCGCAAAAATAGTTTTTGACACTAGTTTTCTGCCTCTTTAAATTCTATGGTTATTTTTGCAGTGTTTTTTGGTGCTGTGCTAACCCAAAAGGGACTGTACGAAATATCAGCCTCTTTAACCCCTTGTATTGAAGTAACTATATTATTAACATCTCCCTTCTTTTTGCCGGCAATTTCTTGCTTAAGTGCTTCTTCATCAATTTTTGGGCCAAGCGCAACTTGCAGTTGAGCACTAACCGGAATGTTATTTTCATCTCCTCCTGTGCCAATTCTGAACACGCCGTCATCTATGCCGTCATCTTGGACTTGAAGTGATTTTTGATTAGCCTCTTCATTAACATCATTTTTTACTAATTCATTCAGGTCGTCTCTGTTTACACCAAGCATTGTGTAGTTACGTTCAACACTAACTGTCACCTCATTTGCCTCCTGATCAACCTCGGGAACAATAGATAAAGCGGATTCACTTGCCGAGAAAGTGTCTGTCAGCGCAAAGTAGCCTGCGTCTTCTAATTCTTGTTTAAGTTGAGCTTTTATGGATTCGCTGTTATCGGCAATTTTTGACTTGGCGCTATCTACGTCTTGCTGACTAACCACAGTTGCCATATTGGTTGTTCCGCCTGTAAACGCATCTCCGTTAGAACCAGAAACATCGCTATATCCTGCAACTGTAAATGTTTTGCCGCTGCCGATATTATACTGCTCGCCATTTTGTTGAGCCGTTACACCAGCAGTACCAATGAATTGACAACCCCCGCTAAAAGACGGCGTTGTTAGACTAGTGTTGCTCTGAACAATAAATGTAAGTCCGCCGGTACTAACACCTGTTCCGGCCGGAACAGTTGGCGGTGAACCACCTACATCACCACAGGAAATAGATAGACGAACGCTTCCGGTTGCTTTTGTTCCCAGGTCTTTGTTACCGGTTGCTGGCGCTTTTTCAGATCCGTTATCGTTCTGTTTTACTTGTTTAGCAGGTACTATGCTCTCGCCTACATTTAATTCTGTAGCGCTAAGCGAGGCCGTAAAATCAACTGTGGTATTAATGTCGCTGGTCTCAGTTGTAATTGCTACTGTCGCTTTTGGTGCGATAAAAAATGCCCAATAACTAAATAAGAGTAGTAGCAGTACGCCTACTACCCCTATTACGACCTTTAGGCGAAACTTTTCAAAATTTGGAACTTTGTTCTTTTTGTCTTTCTTTGACTTTTTGGGTTTTGCAGCTTTTGATGCGGTAGATACTGGTGATTTTGTGCTACTACTATTGCTAGGCTGCTCAAATACATCTTCGTCATCATCCTTGCTGGCAGCTTTTAAGGCCCCTGCTCCTGCTAGAGCACCGACTGCCGCTGCTTTATCTAACTCCTTGTCACCATCTTCTTCCTCAGATTCCAGTAACTCATCTTCTGGGCTGCCTGATTCCGGCGCTGGTGGAATTTCTGGCTTAGATTGTAAGTTTTTTGCAGTATATACGCCTACTGCACCAGCTAACGGCAATAAACCTGCTTCACTAGTAATAAGCACAACTCGTTTATTTACCTCGTCAGAGGTTCGCTTTAGCAGCTTCATATTTACAATGCTTTGTAATACAACTGCTCTTTTTGGTAACACTAAAGCTACGATCTTTGACTTACTATCTTGCACCTTTTCAACAATTGACGTTATCTCGTCGTCAACATCAATATATATTGTATCTTTCTTTGCTTCTGCCATTTCCTACATTATACCTTAAGCATTCTATCAATTTTAGAGCGAATTGAACCCTCGCTGTCGTTTCCTTGCCCCAAGGTGTCAATCCCGACCCTAACAAGCCCTAGTGCCGTTATGTACGTGTGGTCATTTACCACACCTGTTTTATCTTCAATACCAACAACTTGGCTTGGTTGAATATGCTGGATGGTCGGTTGCTTGGTAAACGGTAACTCCTTGTACCATTTAGTGTTTTTAAGTCTATCTGGAATTATCTTAAGTGAAGAGCCACCCCCGCAAAGAAGAACTCGTGCAGGCAAATGGTCTAATTGGTCAAATTCACTAAGAGCTAACTCCACACCATGACTCCAAACGCTAAGTGTTTTCTTGAGTGCTTGATTTATTTCATCTTGTTGATCTTGCTTTTCTTTTGAGGTTTTTAGATCCTCTGCTTTATCAAATTCAATGCCTAAATCACGTTCAATTGCCCTGGTGTATGCTCGTCCGCCGATTCCAAACATTTTTGTTCCCTGGACACCACCATCATTAATAACTGCAATATCCGTAGTACCTCCGCCAACATCCATTAGTATGGCACTCATACTGGAACCTGTGTTATCACCAATGACTGAGCGAGCAACTGCAAAAGGTTCAGCGGCAACTGCTAGCAAATCTAAATCAAGCTCTTGGGCAGTACGTTCTAACGCACCGATATGAACCAGTGGGGCAAAAGCGGTGTAAAGCTCAACTACTACATCTCGCCCCTGAAAACCAACTGGGTTAGTGATTTTGTAGCCATCTATCTCTATACTAACTAGAGCACTGTTAACTAGCTTGATATCAACTTTTTTGCCACCCATCTCCCAGGCCAGATTCTTTTTTGCCTTTTCTTCAGCCCGTTCTTGTACCTTGCCTACAATACGGCTAATTTCCTCTAAGGTCAGCTCGCGGTTTGGGTCGTTACGCCTATACCTAACGGTGGTGGTTGTTCCTTTTACTAGCTCACCAGCAATTCCAATAACCACCGCCCTAGCGCTCAAGCCGGCTTGTTGTTCAGCTTGTGAAAGGGCTTTGTCACAATTAGCCACTACGGCTGCAATATCAGCAATTGCTCCTGCCTGCATATCACCCAGTTCTTGATGAGCACGACCAACACCTATAATTTCCGCGGTGTTATTTGTAATTTTTGCAATTAACGCCTTAACGTATTCTGTGCCTATATCTAAGCCAACAACATAGCGCTCTTGCTTGTATTTAGGAACCTTCTTTTTTGGTACTTTAAAATTCTTGAATTTTTCAAGCATAATCAGATTAAATTATAGCATGAAAGTCGTTTAAGGTCAGTCCGTCAATAATTATATAATTAATGCTATAATTAATTATATAATTATTTACTATGCAATATTGCTCATCATATTGAGCGGAAAATGAAATCTTTTAAGGGTTTTCTGCATGCGTAAGCGTTTCCCATAAAAGATGGTTACCGGCACCTTGTTTACGATTTCTCTCGCTTTCAGTAAGTCTTATGGTTTGTGACAATTGACTACCAAGCCCTAGCCGATTCTTGTAGTGGTTTAATGCCAGTTCTTTGCCCTGTCGTGAACTGCCGTCATCATCCACATAGTTTGTACAGACCCACTGCCCGCTAGGCTTCCAGCTTGAATCACTAACCTGTTTGGCAGTTTGGCCAGTTCTGGCCATTTCATCGATTCTTTGATTAACGTAATTAGAGTTTAGTTCTAAACCGCTGAGCATCCTGTCTTTTAGGTCTGGGTCACCGTATAGATCATCGCCTTGTATCCAGGCTGTCTCCATACCATTAGCTATACCTCCTAACCCCATAAAGGTATGATGAAGGTCACGACAAGTTTCTATGTTTTGGCCCTGGATATATGGACCGGTCATTGGTCCTCTGCCATGATGTGTTTGCCCAGACCATATACCAGCAAGTTGGGTGGGGGTAGTAATCGCAGGATCCAAAGCTGTAGTTAATGGATTGTACGGGTAAATAGGGTTTGTACCGTCTCTAGATACATAGGTCATACTTCTGGCCGCAGATCGTACATATGCCAAACCTTCGTCATATATTTGGCGGTCATCTAGGAATATACCAATGTTAAGTATGCCTTCTGCCCAAGTAGCGCCACCGTTACCAAAACTGCCGTAGGCATAGTTCTTTATTAAGGGATAGTAGAGGTTTCTTAGCATACTCTCAAACTGATCGATATCGGCTTGTTCCCAACCGGCATTAGTATGCTTAATAATTTCAGCAGCTCTAATCATAGTATCTGCTGACCAACCAACTTCTAGTAAGTTTTGCCAGTATACGGGCTGTCCTTTACCGGCACAATTGTTATCACAGGTTATTCTGGGTTGATCATATGGAATCTCTTCTAGGGTGTATGACCAAGCGTTCATAATTTCTATAGATTTGTCAGCGTACCATTGGTCACCAGTCACTGCCCACACAAGAGCTCGTCCATATGCAGATGCAGATTCCCAGTTTAGGTTGCTTTCATCAGCACTACCCGTATTGTAGCAACCCTCCGCTACCCAACCGTAAGACCTGGCAATACCCGTTGAACACTTAAGAACTGAGACTGGTTTTGCCTTCCAATAGTTTGTCTCTTTCCTAACTTTTGGGTCACTGCTAAGTTTAGCGTAAGCGCTCTTCCATGGCTCTTGGTTTGCATTTACCTTGCTCTTAACAAATTCTAGTTGGGGTTTGGTTACTAGTATGCCAGGATGAACAAATTGATTTGAACCTCCAAACTGAATAGCTGAATTGCTCGCTGCACTATTGTCTGAAATTATTTTAGCTGTTCCATTTGGAGTACCATCTTCGGCCTCTTTACTAACAAAACCTGTGGTTGCATTAGCAGCTAGTAGTAGCACTGTGCCAAAAATAGCAACAACAATAACTATACTGAGGTATTGGTGATTCTTTACCCACTTTACTAAGCCGGTAAGTTGTTGCTTGATTTTTGTTCTCATTCTGCTTATAGTTTAGCAAATTTAATTTTAAAAAATTATAAACCCCATATGTATTAACGTGATTGCTTTATATAAGACCATCTATTGATCTTGTTGTAATTGCTCGAGTTCATGTTCTACTAGGGCTACTTTAGCAGTATCATCAGCAAAGTCTTGAATCTCATCCATACCTAATTTTCCCATACTATAGGCTAGCCCGCTACCCGCACCTAGTGCAATGAACCCATTTACTACGTCCCCCTCTTTGAGCGCATATATTCCGATACCAATTAAACCAATGCCACCTAAAGCAATGACGGCACTTAACTTATAAGATACTTTGTCATATTCTGCTGATTGAGCCCAAAAATCTCTTTGCTCTTGCAAGATATCTTTTGTTTCTTTCATACAAAAATTATATCACTTATTTTAAAACAGCTTTGATGCGGCGAATGCCAGCCGAGGAGGATTGTTCTTTTGTAATCTTAAATTTTTTGCCATCTTCAAAAAGTTGAAGGGTATGATCAACATGTGGGCCGCCACAGATTTCAAAGCTATATGGTTTTTCTTCATTTTTAGCCTGCATGCTGTAAACCTTAACTTTATCGCTGTATCTATCGCCAAATTGGCCCAGAGCACCTTTTTCATTAATGGCCACATCTGTTGGGTATTCGTCGTAAGAAATTTGCAAATCTTTTGCAATTTCTCGATTTACAATTTCTTCTACTTGGTCGAGCTGTTCACTAGTTACTTTTTCTGGATGAGAAAAATCAAAACGTAGTCGTTCCTCAGTTATATTACTGCCACGCTGGATTACATGATCACCTAAAACATCACGCAGAGCTTGGTACATTAAATGCGTAGCTGTGTGGTACTTTTTGTGCTGAAGAGTTTGACCACCCAAGCCGCCTTTGAATGTACCTTTGGCGGCAGTTTGGCTACGCTCACGCTGCTGTTGCATTTTTGCATCAAAGCCTTTTTGCCAATCATTTACAACTTCCACACCCTGTAGGGCTGCTTCCTCTACACTAAGTTCTGTTGGGAACCCGAATGTATCATACAAAGTAAACACATCCTCCCCACTCAGCTTGCCTTTTTGGCCCATTTTCTGGAGCTCACGTACACCCTTTCGCAAAGTTTGGCGGAAGGTTTTTTCTTCTTTGACCAACGTCTCAATAATTGCTTCTCGATTTTTGGCAACCTCTGGGTAATCATCATGATAAAGATTTGCAATTACCGGCACAACTTCGTGCAAGAAGTTTTGTTCTACGCCAAGTTCAAAAGCAAACCGGATTGCCCGTCGCAGCAACCGGCGCATTACGTAACCTTGCTCTTTATTGCTTGGCTTAACACCGTCAACTGCCAAGAATGTCGCGCCGCGTAAATGATCGGCAATTACGCGCATACTATTAGTATGAGAATCATAAGACTTGGCAGAAATTTGCTCTAGCTTTTCAATAATTGGCCACATTAGACTAATTTTAAAAACATCTGGGCTATCAATTGCTGCTGCCGCAATACGTTCTAAGCCTGACCCATGATCAATGTTTGGTGCATCCAACTTTTCAAACTTGCCAGCCGTGATTTTTTTATATCCCATAAAAACGTTGTTACCGATTTCAAAGAACCGTGGTGAATCGCTTGCCGGATGTGCCCTACCCCACTTCGCTTCATCGTGATATTTTTCGCCAAAATCAAAAAACATTTCTGAGTCAGGCCCACACGGATCACCAACTAAAGTACCTTCTTCATCTCCGTTTCTGCTCCACCAGTTTTCTTTACCGTCGTATAAAAAAATTCTGCCGTCCTGCATGCCAACTTTATCACCATTATCTGCAGAACCGATTGCCACAACTTTTGATCCTACTCCACGTTTATCAAACTGCTCTTGCCACAGCTTGATGGCTTCCTCATCTCTGGGAATGCCATATTTTTCGTTACCTATGTAACAAGAAACGTAGACTCTATTGGGGTCTAGTTTTACTACATCAAACAAAAATTCCGCAATCCACTTTATTTGTTCAGACTTAAAGTAATCGCCTAGACTCCAATTACCAAGCATTTCAAAAGATGTGGTGTGACTTTCGTCACCTACGTCTTCAATATCTTGTGATCGTATGCATACTTGACTATTAGCAATCCTATTACCTTCTGGGTGTTCTTCGCCCAACAAGTATGGAATCATAGGCTGCATACCAGAACCTGTAAAAAGCGTGGTTGGGTCGTTATCTGGTACAACCAGGGCACGTGGAATTACAGCGTGACCTCGTTTTTTAAAAAACTCTAAGTATGCTTGCCTTATTTTTTGTGCGTCCATATCTGTTAGAGTATACCACGCTAGCGAACGGGGTGGCCATATTTTTTGGCCAGAGCAGCAATGTCAGGTACACCAAAGTCCTCTGACCACTTTTTAAATTTTTCTGCCTGGTTTGGCAAATCCGAACGCAAACCATTATAAAACGAGTCAAATGTACTAAAAGTCGGGCCCTTAGAATGAAACCTATCGGCATAGCACAATAAACGGTCTTCATCAGATTGCGGCAGAAAATCTTTATACGGCAAAGCCCAATCGTTTTGTTTGATTTCAGCTTTTGTTAAACCAAGCAGAACATGTGTACGCACCGCTTCGCTTATACGACTATCAAGACCTTCTTCTCGTAAAATGGTCGCTCCGAATAAAGCATGCTGAGGATACGAACGCCTGATTTCAGTATGAGTACTCAAAAATATATAACTACCAATATCATGTAGTAAACAGGTTGTCTCTAGAAGGTTTTTATCTACAGATAGCTTAGCATTATTGGCACACCAAAGGGCTATCTCTGCTACTACCTTGCCATGCGTAAAAACTAGCTCGAACAAAGCATCATCTGGTGCATACTTTTTATGAAGCGCTTCAATCTGTTGATAAGTTGGTATCATGCCCTACTGAGCTGGTTTTGTTGGGTCGTTGCCTGGAGCAGGCACAGTGGGTTCGGTACCCTCTGTTGGTGGAGTTGTTCCCACATCAGGCGTTGGGCCTGGGGTCGGTGGTGTCGAAGCTCCGCCTACATCTGTGCCGCCTGCGGGTGTAGTAGGGCTACCTGGCTGGCTCATGCCAGCATTTAAATCTTGGCCCTTGTCTTTTTTGCCACCAAACATTCCTTTTATTGAATCTAGAAATCCCATTTTTAATTACCCTCCTTTTAGGTTTGGATTATATGCTTATGATAACCCAGTTATTAAACCACTACAACTACCAAGTAATTAAAGTGTTATTATACCACCACCTAAAACTAAATCGCCCTGATATAAAACTGCTGATTGACCTGGTGTAGCAGCTCTAATTTCCTGATCCAGTTCTATTGCTATATTTTTTTTACTAGGCGCTATATATAGCGTACCCACACTACATTTAGCGCGATGCCTTGTTCTAACCTCTACTAGATTATTTGCTGGCCGACCATTAATCCAATGTACATTTATTAGGCGGAGCTTCCTAGTCCAAAGTCGTTTATCATTTAAATTTGTGGTTACATATACCTTATTGCTAGCCATATCTTTATCAACCACATAGTATGGCAAACCACCGCCGACGCCTAAGCCTTGACGCTGGCCAATTGTGTAAAATATTGCCCCTTCGTGCTGGCCAACGGTTTTATCATTTTCATCAATGATATCTCCTGGCATAGTTTCAACATATTGGGACAAAAATTCCTTGATTCCTACTTTACCTACAAAGCAAATTCCCATACTTTCTTTTTTGCTAGCCGTTACTAAATTGAATTTTTTAGCAAGTTTTCTAACTTCTGGCTTAGTGTATTCGCCAAGAGGAAACAGCGTTTTTCTTAGAGCATCCTCTGTAACACGATATAAAAAGTAGGTTTGGTCTTTGTTGTCATCTTTAGCTTTATATAGTTTGCCATTTTTGACTTTAGCGTAGTGGCCAGTTGCTACTAAATCTGCGCCATCTTCCAGGGCGGTTTCTAGAAATAACTTAAACTTAATCTCTTGATTGCACATGATATCCGGATTGGGCGTACGGCCTGTCTTATATTCCTCTATCATGTAATCGACAACTTTGTGCTTGTACTCAGTCTCAAAATCAAACACTTTAAAATCAATGCCAAGTTGCACCGCAACACGTTTAGCGTCCTGAAAATCTTCTTTCCACGGGCAATCAAAGCCAGGTAGGCTTTTTGTCCAGTTTTTCATGTATACGCCCACAACGTTATAACCCTGATCCTTTAACAGGGCAGCAGTAACTGAGCTGTCGACACCACCAGACATTCCCACATAAACGGTTTTTTGCTTGGTCATTACACTATTGTAACAGAGGTAAATGGCATTGACAATAGTTAGAGTTTAGTACATACGTTAACATGGGTGCTTCGTAGTATAGGCAAATTTATCTGTCTTAATACATTCTAGCTCGATCAGCCAGAGCAGGTGTTTCGGTTTTCTTTGAGTGCTTTTCTTGTAACAAATAATCTGATTCTGCCAACTTTTTTGCCAAAGTTAGGTCATAGGTTTTATGTTTTATTCTAAGCATACAGCCTGCTCCCACACGACTATTATGGCTAACCTTGAATAGCGTTTGGGCATGGATATTATCCCTAAACCATTCAATAACTCCCTCTAATACTTTTTTATCAGCATGCTCTAGCTGAATAGAAACTTCTGGTGCGTTTTTGTAAATATTTCTTAGAAATTCTGCTAGCTCTATACGCTGGCCGTGATGTAACACATTTTTATTATTTGCACCCGCAAAATCATCAAGCTGACTGGTCGTTTTGGGCAACGACATCTTTGAACCGCTTTCCCGAACTCGGCCCTGATATAAAAAATTCTCAATCGACAGAACCTCTTGAATTAAGCTTTTTACCTGCTCTTTCGAGTAAATAAAGCTTGGCAGGATGAGTAACTCGGCCCGCTTGCTATCCATTTTTACGGATGTCCTCAAATATTTCAGCCTTCCTGGCATTTAAAGCATCTACAACTAATGCAAGTTGTTGTTCACTAGTTAGAGTATTGCCTAAAGCTTCTTTAATATATTTTTTGATAATTTCGGGCAAATTCTCATCAAGTTCTTTAATGCGCTTATCTTTTTCTTCGGCAATAGAACGATCAAACTCCTGCCGCGTTTGGTTCATTGAGCTATTCAACATTTGTTTAGTTTGATTGAGTGTCTCGTGATGTTTGGCTAATTCTTGTTGTAAAGTCGATACTATTTCTTTCTTCATAAAATCGTCTAGCTGAGCCGCGCTAACTCTTACATCTTGCTGTAAAAACATAGCGTTTTCATGTATAAGCTTCTCGAACTGTTGCCTAGCTCTTTGACGAAGCTCCTCTCTGAACTCCTCAGTAAAAGCTTGGTTGACAGCTACATTAACACTTTCTGTGGCAATAGATTTTGGTGATTTATCCTTGGGCTTGGATGGCACATTTGATAGAACAGAGTTAATTTTTAGCGCCAACCATACAAATGAAACAAGCGTTGCAAACAACGTACCAATTATGAGAAAAAGTTGCCAAGTTTCCAATGAATTCCACCTTTTATACTTGTGCTTATTACTGGTATTAATAATACGCTAAAACATAATATTGTTAAAGACATATATCGGTAAGTATATCAACTGTGTATTCAATATCTTGTTTGGTTGTATAGTTTCCTAAGGTAAAACGCAAACTGCTTCTGGCATCTTTTTCACTGATACCAATTGCGCTAAGAACGTGAGAGGGCTCATCATTACTGGCGCTACATGCCGAGCCGGTTGCACACATCACGCCTCGTTCATCTAACTCCATTAGGATACGCTCGTTATCAGTGCCCGGGATGGTAATATGAATATTATTAGGTAAACGATGCTTTACCGAGCCATTTATAATAACACCGGGTAGTTTTTCTTTGATGAGACTGTAAAAGTATTCTTGAAGTTTTTGTGTCTCCTTTAGCTGCATGGAGCGCTTTGCAGTAACAATATCAAGCGCCTTAGCAAATCCAATTATCGATGGCACATTTTCTGTGCCGCTTCGTATGCCTCTCTCTTGGCCACCACCCTTAATAACAGATTGCAGATTAACACCAGCTTTAATAAACAATATGCCCGATTGTTTGGGGCCATAGATCTTTCCACCATTAAGAGTCATTAAATCTACGCCGAGTTTGTGGGTTTGTAGCTGTAAATAAACCGGTGCCTGAGCCGCATCAGTATGCAAGTAAATTGGTAATTTGATACCGTTCTTTTTTCTATATTTTTTTACTTCATCAATAATTTTTGAAATTTCCTGAATTGGCTGAATAGTACCGATCTCATTATTGGCATACATTACGCTAACTAGTGCAGTTGTATTAGTTATCATTTTTTTGAGCTTATCTGTATTTGCAATACCCTGTTTGTTAACCGGGATTTCATTTACTGTGTAATCTTTTGCCGGCTCTCTGACTGATTCATGCTCAATGCTACTTATTAACATTTCACTTTTTGGGAATTTATCCATGATTCCACGTATGGCAATGTTGTTTGCTTCAGTACCGCCAGCTGTAAATATGATTTCGCTCGGTTTTGCACCTAAAAGTATTGCCACTTTTGCACGAGCCATGGCTATATCATTTTTTACTGCTTTTGCTGATAGATATATAGCTGAAGGATTATAAAAAATATCAAAAAAGTAAGGTTTCATTACTCTTAAAACGTCATCGTCAACTGGTGTTGCAGCCGCGTAATCTAAATAAACTTTTGGCATTTTAGGCCTTTAGGCAAAGTTGTAGATTTCTTGGTTTACCTTATCACGGTAAAGTTTAGCCGCTTGAGCAAGACGATTTGCTTCACTGGGCGAAACAGCTTGGTAGTGATTACCGTTTTGCGATTTTAGAATTCCCCCCGGACGTACATCATACCGGGTTGTCCTAACTTGGCGTTGGCCATTTTCGCCATTCCACTCTTCGTGCCATACCCAAGTGTGCTCATCTAAGCAAAAGAATTCACGACGCCTATCTGCAGGTATTGGGCCAAAAACAGTTCCACCAACTTTTGCTTCGTGTCTTAAAAGACCGTTATATAGCTTTTGCTCACGTTCCTGTTGGCGTCTTTGAGCCATGTGTCCGGTTGCGTTTGATACAAGATTCTTAATTTGCACTGCCAAACTCCTCTAGTGCTCTGGCAACTGCCTGTTCAGCCTCTGCCACACTATTAGCTTCGCTCTCAACAACCATCCCGCCAATAGGACTCTGCGCCTCAGGAGCTGGCTCTATGCTGTTTGCATAGGCAGCAAATATCCGATCCTGTTTTTCGCTTTCTGCTTTGGCAGCCAAAGTTAAGTCATAAGATACTAATCTATCAACTGCTCCATTAATAACACTACGTCGCTCGTCAGCTATTCTCTCTTCTGGTGATAAAAGTTGTTCTTGATTCATATTCTAAACAATTGCCGAGCATTATTTGTCGTGGTCATGGCTAGTTCTTCAAGGCTTTCACCCCTTATGTTTGCTAAAAACTTGGCTGTTTCTACCACATACTTCGGCTGACAGATTTTACCACGAAAAGGAACTGGGGTCAAGAAGGGAGCGTCAGTTTCAAGTACTAATCTATCGATTGGTACAGCCTTTGCGACATCTAGCTGATTAGCGTCTTTAGTAAATGTCATAATACCATTTAAGCCCATATAAAGCCCTAGATTCAAACATTTGTCAAGAGTAGCCTGATTAGCCGTATAGCTGTGTACGACGCCCCTAATACCCTTAAAATCGCTCATAATAGCAAAAAAATCATCAAACGCTTCTCTAACATGAAAAATTACAGGTAAGTCATGCTGTTTTGCTATGTCTAACTGAAACCGAAAAATCTCTGCCTGAGACTGTTTATCAGAGTGGTTATAGTAATAGTCTAAGCCAATTTCTCCTACAGCTACAACTCTTGGTTTTGTAGCTAATTCTCGTAACTCCTGCAATGCTTTTTGGTTCTCTACATACAGTTTTGACTCATGCGGGTGAACGCCAATACTAGCCCAGACACTTCTATGTTTTGCCGACATTTCTATGCCTAATTTGCTGTCTTCAAGCGTACATCCAACGCAAATCATCCGAGTAACACCAGAATCAACAGCAGATGCAATAACCTCGTCTGGATCTAGTTGATAGTCAGCAAAATGAACATGGCAATGGGTATCTACAAATTCCATATTTCAGTTACTTTGGTTCTGCTCATGTTTAGGGAATAGCGTGCCTTCTAGCGGACGAACGACGCCTTCGTCAAACACATGTCTGATTTTTATGGTCGTTTTTGGCATAAATGGCTGTAATAAATCCGCAATTTGCAATAAACAAGCAACCTGGTACGCTAATACTTCTCGTAAGTGAACTTGATCTTTTGTCTTGGCAACTTCCCATGGCTTTTCTTCTTCAATATATTGGTTTAAGCCACGCACCCGTTCCCAGACAGATTCTAATGCTTTGTCAAAACGGCACTCATTCAAGGCTTTTTCATAATTGGCAGTATCATGGCCTGTTTCTGGAATTTTACCGATAATACCATCCTGATGCCTGGTTATCATTGCAGCTGTTCGTTGAACAGCATTACCAAGCTCGTTAGCTAGTTCGTTATTATAAACTTCTTCAATCCTTTGCCATGAAAAGTCACCATCTGAATAACTTGGTATGTGCCTAGCAAAAAAGTATCTAAAAACATCTGAGTCATATTTAGCTAGTATTTCATTAGGAGTAACGAAATTACCGAGTGATTTACTCATTTTTTTACCATCAGCCGTAATAAAGCCATGCACATAAAGCTTTTCTGGTAATGGCAAGCCAAGCCCCAGTAAAATACCTGGCCAAATAGCTGCATGAAACCTCAAAATATCTTTGCCGATTACTTGCACATTCGCCGGCCAAAAATCTTTAAAATCTTGGTGCTCCGGATAGCCAAGTACGGTAATGTAGTTAAGCAACGCCTCAAACCAAACATACATAACCTGGTTTTCATCACCAGGCACCGGAATACCCCAAGAAATCTTGTCTTTTGGTCTTGAAATACTTATATCTTCCAAGCCGTCTGCCAGAACCTGCAAAATCTCATTCCTACGAGTTTCTGGAATAATCTTAAACTCACCACTAATTATCTTCTCTCTTATTTGTTGCTGAAATTGACTTAACTTAAAGAAGTAGTTTTCTTCTTTTAGCTTTTCATATGGGCGATTATGGTTTGGGCATACTCCATTATTGGCTTTTACGACCGCCTCTGTTACGTACTCTTCGCAACCAGTACAGTACCAGCCTTCGTAAGTTCCTTTATAAATATTTTCTTTAAGGTTTTCCCACACTATTTCTGCACGTTGTTCATGTCCGGAGTCGGTTGTTCTTATAAAACGGTCGGCACTGATATCAAGATCATCTGCAAGACTTCTAAATTTTTGACTCATTTTATCAGATAGTTGTTTTGGCGTAATGTTTAGCTCAGAGGCTTTTTCAGCAATTTTGCCACCGTGCTCATCAGTTCCGATACTAAAAATTGTGATCCGACCATTTTTACGCGCGCTACGAGCAAGGACATCGCCATACAAAAAAAGCATCGCGTGGCCCAGATGTGGCTCTCCGTTTACATACGGAATAGCAGTTGTAACAAAGTAATTCATATTTATATCCAGTGTAAATTATTTAAGTAATAAAAAATAGTTTTGAAATAAAAGAGTTAGCCCCTAGCGGGCATCATGCGCATTTTAAAATTTTGTGCACTTACAAACATAGCAACATTGTATCACAGAGTTTTCACACTTTTTACAATGTTCTAATCTGACAATACTTAACGCGTTAAGTGTTTACACCGAACACTGCTTTTGCTCGTGGCTCGCCATACTGACCTAGGTATTCCGCGACATTATCGCGCTGTGTTTCAGAAATCAATTCTTCAGCTCGTAATAAATCAACCATTTGAGCTACAGCCAGACCTGCAATAACATCAACTCCTGTCTGTTGACGTATAGTCTCCGAACCACCCTCTTGACGATCCACCATCACAAAAACATCTTCTACAATCAGACCTTCAGCTTGAACATTATCAATTTCATCAATGGTAGACTTACCAGATGTAATCGCATCTTCAAAAAGTGCAATTCTGTCACCCGTTTTGTACTCACCCATAATAGGCGTTTTATTACCGCTGGTTTTTTGTTTATTTGCACGAATTTGAAGCTGACTTTTTCGCTCATTATCGGCAGCCGTTACAACATATGTAGTCATTGCCTCTGGCACACCTACAAAATGATCGTAGTGCTTACCCTGACCACTAACAGAAGTTGCACGTCGCTGAACTAACTTATTCACCATACCCCCAATTAATTGCCTAGTTTCAAAAGAAGATACACCTTTACGTATGTCAAAATAATGTGGTGATTTTCGCTCATGTTTAAGGTTTCTAAAATTTTTGGGGTCTTCTTCAATGCCAAATATTCCACTTCTGTATAATCTAACGGTGGCGTTTTCTATTTCATAATCAGACAATATTAATTGTGTCATAGCCGTAAGTATACCTTACTTTTTAATAAAGAAATGTAGTCAATTAATACTTAACATGTTAAGTATTTATATTTTGTACTCTGTGGCTAAATGCCAATAACTGCACTTTTTACATCTGTAGATTTTTAAATCTACGTCTCGCTCCCATTTAGCTTGGACTGCTGCTGCTTTAGCCTGTTTTTTTGTATCAAAAGTTAACTTTTTATCACATTCTTTTCTATCATTCATTCTTTATCCAAGTAATCTTTGCAAAACCTTTCAAACACTGCATTAGTCCAACCAAATCCGGTTTGGCTTGGATATACACCCTTAGCCGGCGGTTTACTTGGGTCAACCACATTGTATTTTTCTAAAAATACACCGTGTTTGTTATACCAATCCAAGTTTGTGCGTAGCCATTTAAGGGCGATTCTTTTTGCTTCTGCATGGTAACCATATCGCTCTAGACCGCGAACAGTAATAAAGTGTAGTGGAGCCCAGCCGTTTGGATAAGCCCACTGGGTTGGCATAGTACCTGGCACAATCTGGTTAAGTGGTATGGTCTGCGGGTCGGTAGTTGCTAAACCGCCTTTTTCTTCAAATTTCTTTATGCTTTTAACCAATTTTGCAGCCCTGGTCTCATCTGCTAATCCTGCCCATAATGGATAGAAAGATGCTAACGAAGAAACCGTGCCTCGTTTTTCTTTTGCGTAGTCATAATCATAGTAGAGGTCTTTCATCTCGTTCCACATTAAGGAGTTCATGGTGTTACGCCTTATGTCTGCCCGTTTTTGCCAGGTTTTTGCCGACTGTGAATCACCACGTATATGAGCCGCTTTAGCAAAGTCTGCTTCATACTTATAAAGCAAAGAATTCAAATCTACTGGCAGATAATTTAATGCTTTACGACCAAAACGGGGTGTCATATCCCAGCCGCTTTCTGCCTCTGCTAAATCATGCAAATAGTTGACGTCATAATACCTGCTAAGACCGGCATAAACCTGGCGTTCATTTGGCTTTTTTGTGCCCATCCAAACTGTATAATATTCATTTTCTGCATGAGAAATATGTTCAGTGAGCCATCTTACATTTAGTTTATAAGTTTCATAAACATCAAATATGAAGGTTGTTAAAAACGGTGGCTGTGAACGCCCCATGAGATAGGTACGAGAAGCATTTGGAATAATCTTAAAACGCTTTTGCATATTAATAAGATTCTCTAAAATTCCAATTACAAAGTCTTTGTTCTCGGTGTCGTACATTCCCTGCACCATGAAATAACTGTCCCAGTAGTACATTTCATTAAAGTCAAAGGCATGGCCCTCATCAAAAGCCGGTACCAAATATGGATAAGGCAACCCTAACAAAGTGTCATCGTCTCTTGGGTGATATCTATTTAGCCTATGCCAATATTTAGCAATGTAAGCACGGGCTGCTTTTACCTCAGCTAAAGAAGGTGGCTGAGAGTTGCGCCGAAATATAGATTCTATTACAATTTTTGGTTTTTTAATCATGTTGTAATTAGTGTATGACAGTCCACCCCTATTAACAATCGTTTACATAAAAATCATAGCCACAGCCATCACGCCCATAGCGGCATACTCAACCAAACTAACTTTTGTAAGGGGTACTTTTAGAACTGTTCCAAGACAAGCACAGTAAAACTTTTCTTTTTTAGCCAGCTTAATTAGAATGCCTGTACAGTTTACAGCGGTTAAGATAATGGTGAAAATATGTAGCCAAGTATTGTTTATGGTGGCTAAATATAAAACACCAAGTGCTAGCTCTATAAATGGATATGCGTACCCCCAGCCCTTATAGCGCATAGCAATGATGTCATACTCATGATAACCATCCGCAAAACCAGGCAAATTTATCATTTTGAACATTGCAAAATATAAGAAAAAGAAGCCCATGCTGTAAGTCAAAATATTGTAAAGTGTAAACTCGGTTAACGATGCTACTGTAACCGTGTTGGTAATAATAAAACCAATAACTACCATTAACGGCAGCCAATCAGTCCATTTTGGCTTTGCTAAATCATGACTTTCATGACTATGGTGGTCGTGATCATTCATAGTTTTATTATACCCTACAAGTAGCATAAGCATGTTGATTTTTATTGCTATTTTTGCTATAATATACCTTACTACCATCGTGTAGGTGTTTGGTATTTAATCAGTTTGGCCAAACCGAGGAGGCGATTAATTCGTCTCGACTGTTTGGACAAGCTAGAGGAAGAACCAAGCGAAAATGAAGCTTTTGCCATTTATGGCAAAACAAAATAAGAGCGCAAGCTCTGACGAGGGGCTGATATTTTAAGCTCGACGTAGGACTTTATCGGTTAGATTCGCAGGTCGCTTATCAGCGTTATAGGTAAAACTTTTTAGATGCAAATTCTAAAATTAGCGATGCTAAAGAGGTAGTAGCAAACTTGTTTGCTCGCAGCTTTGCATTCGCA
Organism: Candidatus Saccharimonadota bacterium; assembly: GCA_020428405.1. GTDB lineage: Bacteria > Patescibacteriota > Saccharimonadia > Saccharimonadales > JAGQNJ01 > JAGQMZ01. The sequence goes on from JAGQMZ010000008.1 coordinate 26,707, forward strand.
CCAGCTGTAGCCTAATGTTACAGCCGCGATGAGTGCGATATCAGATAGTGCTTTATTCGCGCCATATTTTCTGGTTGCGTGTGGTGACTTTTTGTAAGCCACATTAAGCTTTACAAAATGCGTAGCTATATAATTTTGTCTGTTTTGACGTGTAGCTACTAAGAAACCTTCAAACAGACTAAACCTGTAGAGAACTAGCTATTAAACCTCACGGACCCGGGGGCAGTACCCGGCAGCTCCACCAAAAACACATCAGCAAGCGCTGGTGCTTTTTATTCAACAAACTGATTAGTAGCTTTGGCGACCCATACATACCTATCGGCCACATAGTCCAGCGGCTTACCGTCACGGTAGTTTTGTTTGTCAACCATCTGTTCTGGATCGCCACCTGGCCAAATCCGCCACGAGTCATTATCAATAACATCTGCAACAACGATTTCTCCATCTGATTTGACACCACACTCTATCTTGATATCAACTAGAGTAACGCCCTGGTCAGCCCAAGCTGCTTCAAGTAACTCGAAAGTATTTACAGTAAGTTGCTCTAGTATTTCATGTTGCTCTGAAGTAATAGCAAACGGGGATTTGTCGGCCGAAACAAAATCAATGAGCGCATTTGAGCTTTGAGGAACATTGGCTTTATACCTACTAACTACTCCCTCTTCAAAATTAAAGTCAAGGGTTGGGTCTCCGTTTGGGTCATCTTTGGCAAACATTTCAAATTTTACGTCTTCAAATTTTCTTTTTTGTTCTGTGTCTGGATTTCTTTTTAGATATGAGCCAAAAGCTATTCTTCTTGCAACCAGTTCAATAGGAATCATTTCAACCTGCTTGGCCCTAAACAATCGTTCTCCTTCTTGGGCAACAAAATGTGTTGGAATACCAGCCTGTTCAAGTAGCTTAAAACAATTTACAGTAGTCTGTGTAGCTAATTTTGCTTTGCCCTCTATAGTGTCGGTTCTTTCACCATTGCCAGCAGTTATAGTATCCTTGCTTTCTACCATAACTTCACCTGAGCTAGGTAAGTCCCAGATAATCTTTGTTTTGCCTTCCGCAAGTCTTACTGGTAGCTGCTCCATTTCGCTCATAAACCCTCCTTCATAACTAAATCGTAGTTAAGCAAGTAAACAAACGCAAGCATCAGCGTTATTAACACTATTTTATCAGAAAGTACTTGACAAATATTATTTATGTACTATAATACTTGTTACCGGAATCGTAAGATTCTGTTTGCAAGTTAGCATACAGTGACTATGGCAAACACCGAAACGGCATCTGCCAAAATCTTGCAGTAGAAAACTTTTTAATAAAGCGTCTCCTGCCTGACTAAGCAAATCGCATACTAAGGCGATAGTTTACTCAAGGCATTAAGGAGGCCTTTTTATTTGGAAAGAATAAATGATGTAAGAACTAAGGTTACACTCTTTAACCTTAGATATGCTACTGCAGCTGTTATAGGTTTTGCAGGCATGTTAACTAAAGATATTCCTGGTACAAGGAACAGATTACCTGAACCTTTTGACTTAATGGATCATGTGGGTAATGTAAACATATCGTGGCAAACTGGTGCCATAGCGGGTCTAGCCATAGGTGCATATGCCGCTAGTACTGCTGATATGGAAAATAGACCGCTAGACGTGCCTAAGTCTAGGCTATTGATGGGTGTAGCAGGTTTTGCTGTGGGCTTGGTATTAAATTCATTTTCTGAGACGAAATTTGGTTTACATGTTCTAGACATATGGAACGAAACTACACCTGATGTAGTAGACCTAGCATATGGTACAGCAGCTACAACTGCTAGTGCGGCAGCCATACCTACTTTTAAATCTGAGTAATTCTCTATCCATACAGTAGATAAATTGGGATTGCACAGAAGTTGTATAATTTGACAAAGCTTAGTGCTAATTCAAAAACATAAAAACTGTATAGCGTCTAAAAATAAAAAAGCGCTACAAGAACTACAATACCTAAGATTCTTCTAAAGATATTAATGCCGTAAAATACCTCAAGCAATGCCCAAAGCATCAGAGCTGCTGCTACTATGTAATCCAAGGCTAGCCCAACCATGCCGTCCGAAATGAAATAACCAAGCATTGCTAAAATAAACCAAACAATTAAAGGGATGTTTGGTTTTTGGACAATTACTACATTGCCATTCTTATCCTTAAATATATGTAGGAATGTAGTTTTTAACGACTTTTTCTGTTTTGCCATTTTAGGCTAGCTCGGCTTCTTAACGCTTCAAGACCGAGATAGTAGTATGGGAACGATATTAGTACTAAGATTGCACTAGCCGTGAGGCCGCCAATTAAAGTAAAGGCTAGACTCTCCCAGAATGGGTCGCTTAATGCCAGTGGCATAAGTGCCAATACACTGGTAATACTAGTAGTAATTAGGGGCCGAGTGCGCTGCTTTAAAGCATCTGCCATGGCATAGCGTGGTGACATACCAGCTCTACGATTTTGGTTTGCATAGTCAGTAAGTAATATGCTGTTGTTGACAGAGATTCCTATTAGCGCAAAGAAAGCAACCATTACAAAGAAGCTAAGAGGATTATTGGTAGCAGCTAGCGCAACAGCTACGCCAAAGAAGCTAAATGGCACAGCAATCAAAATAAGTAACGGCTGGAAGAATGACCTAAACTGTACAGCTAATAATATGTACATTGCTAGTACCAAAATTGGGAAAGCAATTAACACAGACTCAAATGACTCTTGATTTTGTGTTTCTGAGCCAAAGTCAAACTCAATGGTATCTGCATCAAGCCCCGCCAGATTATCTGGGTTTGTTAGAAAATTATCTTCTATTTCTTTTTGAGTTGCTTGCACTAACGCCGATACGTCATCGTCATCAAAATTGGCCGAAACCTCAACAATGCGTTTGCCATTTACTCTTGTAATAGATACTTGCTCGCCGGTATATTCAACTTC
>JAGQMZ010000090.1 GCA_020428405.1 Candidatus Saccharimonadota bacterium
CCTGATACAATTTTGCCCGAGTAAACTCTAAAGTAGGCTAATTTTCCAACAAAAGGGTCGGTTGTAATTTTGAAAGCAAGAGCGCTGAAAGGCTCTGATTCAGATGGCTTACGCTCAATTTCTTCGCCAGTTTTAGGGTGAGTTCCCCAAGTACTACCTCTATCTAGAGGGCTAGGGAGATAGTCATTAACTAGGTCAAGAACTTTTTCAACAATTACTCCACGACCATCTCCCCCAGTTACAGGGAAAAATCGGCCACTCAAGGTTGCAGTTCTTATGGACTTAACTATATCGGCTTCGCTCAAGCCTTCTTCACCAACTTCGAGGTATTTCTCTAATATTTCTTCGTCTTCAGCGACCGCATTTTCAATTAGAAGAGAACGGTATTTTTTGGCCTTTTCAAACATGTCTGTTGGAATTTCTTCTTCAACTAGGGCCTTGTCAGCAAATTGCTTGTATGAATAAGCTTTCATAGTAACCAGGTCAACCACACCATTAATTGATTGCTCGAAACCGATCGGCAAATGAATAGGAAAAGCGTGCTTATTTAAACGATTATGAATTGAGTCGAGACTCTTAT
>JAGQMZ010000091.1 GCA_020428405.1 Candidatus Saccharimonadota bacterium
CATCCTGATGATGAGAAAGACAATGGAAAACGTGGCGAGAACAACTACCTGCGCCATTTAACCTATGTTGGGGCCGAAGAGCGCTATGGCGAAATAACAGATGAAATTAGAGAACGGCTCGATTTTGAGCTTGCCACAATAGAAAGAACGGGTTATCCTGGTTACTTCTTAATTGTGCAAGACTTTATTGCCGAAGCTCGAAAAATGGGCGTAAGTGTTGGCCCTGGTCGTGGTTCTGCTGCTGGTTCGGCCGTGGCATATTGCATAAAAATTACCAATGTTGATCCCATTGAATACGGCCTGCTATTTGAGCGTTTCTTGAACCCAGATCGTATATCAATGCCCGATATTGATATTGATTTTGACGACGAACGCCGTGGATTAATTATTGAATGGGTGGTAGAGAAATACGGTTTTAGTTCAGTTGCTCAAATTGTTACTTATGGAACCATGGCCGCCAAATCGGCTATTAGAGATACTGCTAGGGTATTGAACCTTCCACTGCCAGAAGCTGATAGGCTAGCCAAACTCATTCCTGATGTTTCGCTTACTAAATTATTTGGCCCTAAAGATGCGCT
>JAGQMZ010000092.1 GCA_020428405.1 Candidatus Saccharimonadota bacterium
CTTGCAAGGCAATTTACCGTCAGCCACAAAAGGTGCAATCATCCAAGCATTGACCTCCCATCAAGACTTATCAACCTTGCTGCTCAAGTCCGATGCTCAAGCAATGCATAATGTAGTGAGGGTGTTGTATAAACTTCTTAAAGAGGGGGGAGAAATAAATCAATATTTAATAATGGAAGACAAGATCGAGTAGTTACTACGTTTGTGAGGTTGCAATCCCTAAACCGCCAAAACTTTAACTTTTTGTATTCATTAGACTTTTTGTTTTAAAGATTGAACTACCAAAACATTGAAAATGGCAACTAATGGAAACCGTTTGCGTTACATTGTCTGGGTGATGGGTAATGTGACTATTTTTCTGCGATTTACGACCATATTTTCGATGTCACACAAACGACCGTCTATGTGACAGGAAAAAACCATGCTCATCGGTTATATGCGTGTTTCAAAAGCAGATGGTTCTCAAGTGTTGGACTTACAGCGGGATGCACTGATTGCAGCAGGTGTTTTACCTGAACATCTTTATGAGGACTTTGCGGCGGGGACAAAAGACGAGCGCGAAGGATTAAATGC
>JAGQMZ010000093.1 GCA_020428405.1 Candidatus Saccharimonadota bacterium
CTAAACTATTAGAAGGCTTAGCTTTAATAGGAACAGGTACAATACCGGCTTCTTTTGAAATTAGCGTAACAGATTTAAGTAAAATAGATGAAGTTGGCGATATTGCCAAACAAGAAAAGTACGCACCTATAGTAGAAAGCGTTAGCCTTGGCAAAACAGATGTTAAGAAAACCATAGAACGCGCAGCTGCAACGCAAAGATTTATAACCACAACAAGCATTATTGCCGCAAGTATTTTTGCAATAGTAAGTATGCTAATAATATTTAATACAATTAGAATGGCTATATTTACAAGATCAGACGAGATAAGAACTCAAAAATTGCTTGGTGCCACCCCCGGTTATATAAGAGGACCGTTCTTAGTAGAATCTAGCATGTACGGCGTAATAGCTGGCATAATTTCTACATCTTTAGTACTAGTTGTGGTGCGTTCTTTGGGCAGCAAAGTGGCAAACAATGCAGAGTTTGTAGAAACTTATAAGCTATTATCTGACCCTACAATTATTGTTTTAATGTATTTAGGATCTATATTTTTAGGAATATTAGTTGGTGTGATATCTAGTAGTCTC
>JAGQMZ010000094.1 GCA_020428405.1 Candidatus Saccharimonadota bacterium
CGTGGGTAGCAGGTGATAAGAAGATACATATTACTAACGAACGATTCACAGAAGACACAGAGGTGATTGACCCTGGTTGTGACTGTTACGCATGCGCTAAAGGTTTCAGCAAGGGTTTTTTGCGTCATCAGTTCAAAGTAGGTGAGCCACTGGCGGGAACACTTGTATCGATACACAATATCCGTTACCTCGAGCGTCTTTGTGAAGAATCACGAGCAGCATTCTAATGTCAGCCAATCAAAAAGCCCCACTTGTTGTGGGACTCTTTGATTGGTGGGCGGTATAGGATTCGAACCTATCACCTCTACAACGTCAATGTAGCGCTCTAGCCAAATGAGCTAACCGCCCTCACCGATGGGTGATTGTTGGCTTAACTCAGTAAAGAATAGCGAATAACAGGGGGAAAGTAAAGTGATCCACAAGGTGTGGATAAACTAACAAAAAAGTACTAGCATTTTAATACTAGCCTCGTGTATACTCATTGATTACAGGGGTTTTGAGATGTGTCAAACATCGAAAGGGATTAAAGGTCATTGCGAGGATGTTTAATCCTTTTTTAT
>JAGQMZ010000095.1 GCA_020428405.1 Candidatus Saccharimonadota bacterium
ATGATTATATAAGAAACCCTTACGCATTCAATGTAGATTAAGTACTACACAGCATGTAGGCCAATTTTGTTTGGGGCCATCTGGGACTCGGTCACAAGTTTTGCTTATAGCAAACTCGCGACCCCACCTCAGCTCGGGCAATAACTTGCGCCGAGCTTCCGGTCGTCCGAACTGCCATCAGGCAGTTCTCCCCCAGGACACCTGTGTTCTAGCTCAAGGTCAACATCCACGCAAAAGCCCCACACGAGGTGGGGCATTCACGTGGAGGGCCATCTGGGGCTCGAACCCAGGACACCCTGCTTAAGAGGCAGGTGCTCTAACCAGCTGAGCTAATGGCCCGTGTTACAAACGACGGTTGCTTCGTATGCAAGTCGCAGCGAATGAGTATTTTAACAGATTGGCTTCGAGTTGTAAATCTGTGCATAACTGTTTGGTATTCTGGAACATAGGCGGGTATAATCAGTATATATCTCTTAAAAATGGAGGGCTTTATGCTCGGGCAACTTGCTCAAACAACCTATACCTATACAACAACAACCGTAAACGACGATAA
>JAGQMZ010000096.1 GCA_020428405.1 Candidatus Saccharimonadota bacterium
TGCCAAATGTCGGAAAATCTACTTTATTTAATGCAGTGAGTAATAATGCAAAAGCACAAGCTAGTAATTATCGTTTCTGTACCATAGAACCAAATGTGGGTTTAGTGGACGTACCAGATGAAAGATTAAATGCGATATCAGCTTTAGTAAATCCCAATAGAATCGTACCTACAACAATTCAGTTTGTAGATATTGCAGGATTGGTAAAAGGTGCAAGTAAAGGCGAAGGTTTGGGTAATAAATTTTTAGCAAATATTCGTGAAGTGGATGCTATTATTCATGTGATTCGTTGCTTTGAAGATGATAATATTTTAAGAGAAGAAGGAAATATTAATCCAGTAGGAGATAAGGAAATTATTGATACAGAGTTACAGTTTAAAGATTTAGAAAGTATAGAAAAGAAAATCTCTAAAATTGAAAAACAAGCAAGAGTTGGAAATGATGCAAAAGCTAAACAAGAGTTTGATATACTTAAAGCATGTCAGCAACATCTAATGGAAGGAAAAAGTATTAGAACTTTAAATCTTTCTAAAGAAGATAAACTTGCTAC
>JAGQMZ010000097.1 GCA_020428405.1 Candidatus Saccharimonadota bacterium
GGAATGATAAATTTGCCACAGAGGCCGTTGCCCCAATACTTAACAAGGTGGGGGCTTTCACTGCCAATCCAATTGTTCGAAATATTGTCGGGCAGCCTAAGAGTAGTTTCAATATTCGAGAGATAATGGATAAACGTAAGATACTGATTGTCAATCTATCTCGTGGCTTAGTTGGCGAGGACAACGCAGCATTGTTGGGTTCACTTTTGGTTACAAAAATACAGCTTGCCGCCATGAGTCGTGCAGATATTGATAATGTAGTAAACAGAGTTCCATTCTATCTATATGTGGATGAGTTTCAAAATTTTGCAACTGACTCATTTGCTACAATCTTGTCTGAAGCGCGTAAGTATGGCCTGTGTCTAACCGTTGCAAATCAATATATTGCACAAATGACTCAAGAAGTTCGTGACGCTGTTTTTGGTAACGTTGGTTCCACTATTGCCTTCAGGATGGGCGCAGATGACGCAAGGGTGATGCAACGCTATTTTGAGCCACGATTTGAAGAACATGATTTGGTACATATGAATAACAGAAATTTCGTGATTAG
>JAGQMZ010000098.1 GCA_020428405.1 Candidatus Saccharimonadota bacterium
GTGGGTTGAACCTATGCGACAATGGCTCAAACAAGCGTTTGACCTCAATAGAATTGCAAAAACTGCCGAGCCTCACGCCATAAAGAACGCTTTTGCTGAAATCGAAGGATTGAACCTATTTCTAAAATCCAAAAAGGCGCAGCCTACGGCTGCCCCAGAAATTTCTCCCCCCTCTGAAAATCCTTGGTTTTTGCTCCGCAAAACCAAAGAAAAAGCCGCCCAACAGGGCGACCAATTCAATTTTGTTCCGTGTTTGGTGCGGGTGGAGAGAATCGAACTCTCGTCACTTGCTTGGAAGGCAGGTATATTAGCCACTATACGACACCCGCGTATAAATAGATTATAGCATTTAATTTTAAATTTGGGGCGAGTGATGGGAATTGAACCCACGGCCTTCGGAACCACAACCCGACGCTCTAACCAACTGAGCTACACCCGCCAGACCTCTTGAATTTTAGCATATTTACCAGCTACTAGCTAGAGTTCGCGGATAGTTTCTATATGAGCACCTAGGCTATCTAGTCGATTCGCAAAATCT
>JAGQMZ010000099.1 GCA_020428405.1 Candidatus Saccharimonadota bacterium
TGGTGAAGAGTTTAATGTTTCTAGCCCAAGTCAATTAGCCGATATTTTATTCAAGAAACTAAAACTCTCTACCACTGGCATTAAAAAGGGTAAAACAGGTTATTCAACAGCTGCTAGGGAGCTGGATAAGTTGCGCGGTCAGCATAAAATCATTGATTATATAAGTCAGTACAGAGAAATTACAAAGCTCAAGAACACATATATTGATACGTTGCCAAGCATGGTTGACGAGAACGATCGTCTGCATACAACTTTTAACCTAACAATTGCACAAACTGGACGCCTTAGCTCAACAGATCCAAATCTTCAAAATATTCCAGTTAGGACAGATCTTGGCAAACGTATCCGAGAGGCCTTTATTGCAGAAAAGGGCAACGTGCTAATTAGCGCAGATTATTCGCAGTTTGAGCTTAGGCTTGCCGCATATTTAGCCGATGATAAAGACATGATTAATCTATTCAATAAAGATACTGATATTCATACCGCAACTGCCGCTCAGGTTTATGGACGTAGCGTAGAAGACGTTACCAA
>JAGQMZ010000009.1 GCA_020428405.1 Candidatus Saccharimonadota bacterium
AATGAACATTATACTTAAAAATTACTACGTTTTACAGAGTGTATATTCTTGCCCGTAAGCGTCTTAACAGAGTAAACTATTATTGATGGCATTAATTGATGTAAAACAAGTTAGCAAGCTATATGGCTTTGGTGACGCTGCTACTATCGCTCTTGATGAGGTTGACTTCTCTGTTGATAAGGGCGAGTTTGTGGCAATTATGGGCCCAAGTGGTTCTGGCAAATCAACTTTAATGAATGTAGTAGGCTTGCTGGATCATCCTACGCACGGTGAGTACATGTATAACGGGAGATTTGCTGCTAAACTTCGTGAAAATCAGCGTGCAAAAATCAGGCGCGACAGCATTGGTTTTATTTTTCAATCGTTTAATCTATTACCACGCTTAACAGCAATAGAGAACGTTGCCCTGCCGTTAGCCTATAAAGGTGTTACCCCAGTAAGGCGCCTAAAACGTGCTGGAGAAATTCTAGAAAGAGTTGGCCTAAGTGACAGAGAGGCATATTACCCAACCCAGCTTAGTGGTGGTCAGATTCAGCGGGTGGCAATTGCTAGGGCTTTAATTAATGACCCAAGTATATTAATTGCCGACGAGCCTACTGGAAACCTAGACAGCTTATCTAGCCGAGTTGTTATGGAGCTTTTAAGCGAGATACACGGTGCCGGCAACACCATCCTAATGGTTACACACAATCCGGAACTTACAAGGTATGCTAACAGAGTTGTGTATATGCATGACGGAATGATTGTTAGCGATCAACCAAGCAAAATTGGCGAGGTTCCTTCAGCAATACGGCGCAGTTTGTATTTTGCTCCTCAGACAACCGAAGAAGATGATTTGGCGGGCATATCGGCACTGATGCAGACAATTCCGGGCAGTTTAATGGGTGACATGAAGCCAGAAAAAAGAGTTAAAAAAGCTAAAAAAGCTGGCAAGCGAAAGGCCAAAAAGTCATGATGAGTGGTGACATTAAGCTAGCACTAACCACGATGCGTGGCTCAAAATGGCGTAACTTTTTAACCATGCTTGGCATAATAATTGGTGTTACGGCAGTTATTGTAACTATTTCGCTTGGTCAAGGAATCACTACCCAAGTAAACAATCAGTTAAGCGAGTTTGGCGAAGATTTAATAATTATCAGGCCCAACCAAACTATTAATAATAATCAAACCGGTTTATTGGGCGTAAATCTATTTGGTAACATTAGTTCCAATCTACAAAATGAAGATGCGGAAGTTGTTAAGAAAACTGATGGAGTAAAGATTAGCTCGCCTCTCAGCTTAGTAAACGCAACGGCACGATACGAAGACACCGAATATAAGGACGGGTTAGTAGTTGGTGCTGATGCTTCACTTCCAGAACTGATTAATCAAGAAATTGAGTACGGTTCTTTTTATTCTGTTGGTGAAGAGGGTCGAAAAGTTGCGGTTCTTGGGCCTTTTGCTGCCCAGGAACTATTTGGCGAAAACGTTCCTGTTGGCAAATCTTTTACTTTAAGGGGAGAAGAATTTATTGTGAGAGGTATATTTGAAGAATTTACGCCTAATCCAATTACTCCAGGGGGGGATTTTAATAACGCGATTTTCATACCAAACATCACTAGTCAATCACTTAGCGGCGGTGAATCACAAATTTTTCAAATCTTTGCCAAGCCAAATGAAGGTGTAGCTTCATCAGAGCTTGCTGAGTCTATTAATAAAAGGCTTTTTGCGCTTCATGATGAGCAGAGCGTTTTTACCATACTAACCCAGGATCAAACAGTTAATGAGAGCTCTTATACGTTATCACTTATAACAGCATTAATAACTGGTGTTGCTGCTATTTCGCTATTTGTTGGTGGCATAGGGGTAATGAACATTTTGCTTGTCTCTGTTTCAGAAAGGACACATGAAATTGGAATAAGGAAGGCCATAGGGGCAACCAGACGACAAATAATGAAACAATTTATGACTGAAGCAATAATCTTAAGTTTAGTAGGCAGTATAATTGGCGTAGTATTATCGCTGATTATAAATTTCTTGATTAGGCTATCGACTGATTTGGAGCCAACCGTTGATTTTGTAGTTGCTGGGTTGGCTATAGTTGTAGCAATACTGGTCGGCGTTATTTTTGGCCTCGCACCTGCGTATAGGGCAGCCAGAAAAAATCCAATAGATGCCCTAAGACATTTTTAAAACAGAATAATTTTATGAGTCAAGCTAATATGGTATTGGCTTGGTGCCTATTACTAAAGCAAGCCCAACGTTAATAAAAAAACCTGGCATAAAGCCAGGTTTTTAAACAACTAATTTATCTGTTTAGCTTTCGGCTAGTTTCTTGGTGTCAAGACCAAGCGCTATCCACATTGGACCAGTCAAAAGTGCGTATAGTCCAAGTACCCAGACAAATGCAACTCCACCAGATTCTGGTTGAAGTAAGATTGCAATACCTACCACAACAGCTAAACCACCGCTGATAACCATTAAGGTTTTTTCTGTTGCAGATACACTATCTTCAAGCATTACTAGAACTACTTCTAGTACGCCTCGTGCAATTAATACAAGACCCACAAGTAAAATTAGTGTTGCAAAAGATACTCCCGGATGCCTAACTAGGTAAACACCTACTCCAAGCTCGGCAAAACCGATAAGCATTTGCCATATCCATGAGCCTTTGTTTGTTAGTGAGCGTATAGAATTTACTATGCTCACAATACCGCTGACCAGAATATAAATACTAAATAGATAAACTAATGTTACGAGTGTTAGTCCTGGCCAAAATATTGCTGCTATTCCAAACAATACTCCCGCTACACCACGAAGAATCATGGCTTCCCACATTCCTTGCATACCTTCTTTTGTCATAGAAACCTCCCTTTTGTTCTATAACTTATGTTTTACGCTTTTATATGCAAATTGTCAATAGTTTATATAACAACGCCACGTATTTGTGAAGCTTGAATGACTGTATTGTGATGAGGGCTACTATTGTCGCCTTTCAGCTTCACAGTGTCGCCACGTATAAGAGACACTCTTTTTATAATTTCCCTAGAGCCATGTCTTGCGACTACAATCTTTCCTTCAGTCACATTAAGCAATCCACTAGCTATCACTAGCCTACCGTTTTGATAGGTTGGCTCCATGCTATGTCCATATACCCTTCTAACAATAAGTACGTTATTTAAACTATGCTGAAAGGTTTTGAACAACAGCATCATAGTTATAGCCCTCTTTGGTTTTTGCAAATAGCCTACCGACTTCATCAACTAGATCTATTAGTTTTTGAGCATCTTCTTGATTCATAGATTTTTTTGCTTCGCCAGCAGCCTTTGTAGCTCGCCAAAATAAATCGTGTGTTTCTGGATATTTTTTAAGGTGAGGATCCTTAAAGTAGTCAGTCCAAAGAATCCAAAGGTGCTCTTTTACGAGCTGTGCACGCTCTTCTTTGATAATTACACACCGTTGTTTAAATACCTCATCATCAGACTCATTATATTTGTGAATGGTGTTATAGACTGCTTGAGCTTCAATTCTAGCCTGGGCAGGATCATAAACCCCGCAAAATAAATCACAGTGTGCATGTACGTCTTTGATAAACTTCATAAATCCTCCTTATATGGTTTATTGTATCAAAGTTAATCAAGGCTAGTATCGTTGTGTATAATCTTTTTATGAGCGCGAGAGACGATTACCATCCAAGGCATGCACTAGCTGACCCAGAAGGCTTTTATGATTGGGCGTTTGAGAATACGGTTAATCCACGGTATGCCCAAGTTGTTGGCAAAATAGCAGTTAGATATGCTAGCCCAGAGTTTTATTTTCCTGGTGGTGCTACTCAAGAAGAATTTTATGATTCAATAGATGAAGACTCCTCAGTTTTAATTACATTTAGTCATCACGGTGAAAAGAAATTACAAGATGTTTCTATTGCGGCCGCGACTGTTTTTCAGGCTCCATATCTAATGGATAGGCTTGATACAGTCAGGGTTTGGGCAAAAAACTATTATTTAACAGATAGAGTTATGGGTCCACTAATACGGCCACTTGGCACGGTGCCCGTAAGTCCATCAATAACCCTATCGAAGAAATATAGATTAAAAGCATCTCAAGCAGATATTGACGATATGCAAGTTGCATTATTTAGGCATACTGCTGATCATCTTGCTACACCGGGTAGAGTTGGTGTAATTTTCCCACCTGGCACAAAGGGTGGCGAAACGATTCAAATTGGAGTAGGTAAAGTTTTAGAGATGTCTGGTGATACTAAAATTACTGTTCTACCTGTTGAAATGGTTTCTGATACTGCAAAAGATGAAGGCGAAAATAAGGCAAAGAATCGCCCAAAAAATTGCAAAGTTGTTTACGGTGAAACCTTCCAGACGGAAGAAGGCCTAACTGCAGAAGAATACGTTGGCAAAATCGCAGGCAGTTTGATTGAAGCCGGTAATACAGTGACAGCTTAAGAATAGTTTTTATGTTTAAAAAATATTATAGTATGAACTATGAGTCTGCAAAATAATTCAAGTCAAGTACCTAACCAAACTGCGAATATAACACCTGCCCATCCTGGCGCAGAAAATAATCAAATTCCTAAAAAGAACTACAATTTGTTTTTCTTAGGATTTAGAGTTGGTTTAGCTGCCTTACTTGCCACTAATTCAATCGTAGCATTTGTTGACCCGGAATCATTTAAATCTTTACTAGAAAGTAATTTTATAGGCGGTCAATTACCGGCTGGTTTGTTGGACATAATGGTCATTTTTGCAGGCATTAACGATGCTGTGCTGGCGGTACTTGTGCTGATTAATAAATGGAAGCACATTGTTTACCTTTGGATTGGTCTTTGGTTTGCACTAATAGCAGGTGTTAAAATTACTAACTTAATCTTTTAGTTATCTTCCACTTCTACAAGTATCACATGAGTCTTCTTCGATATCTGTTTGTGACCAAATTGTTGAGCCTCTAAAGTAGCCAAGTACATCCGCATATCCAATAAAGTCTGCCATTTTGCGAATAAACGCGGCAAACCTACCGACCATAACAAAATTACCATACTCTAAAACCGCCCACTTCTCGCCTGCAGGAATTACCTGTATGGGCTTCTTATCTTTATGTTCGTCTCTGTCGTAGCCGTTTAGTTTGTCTTTGATGTCTCTTGCAACATAATCAGCATGCCTAATAGCAGTTTGCGCAAGGCCACTATGGGTTGTTGAGGCATTGTCACCAATTACATAAACATTATGAGACGCTTCAAGGTGTTTATTAACTTTAATTAAGTGGCGGTTAGTAAACTTAAATTCCTTTCCCTGCTCCTTGTAGAAGGGGTTGATCATGGTGCCTGCAGTCCAGATTACTGTATTTGTTTTAATTGGTCCTGCTGAAGTTTCTAATTTACTTAAAGTTTCTTTTTCTACCATGGTTGATTTAAGAATATTTACATAATTTTTAAGAAGTTCTTTTTCAGCTTTTTTTGACGCCCGTTCAGAGTTTTTTGGCAGCACTCTATCTGCCGCTTCTACTAGCCAAACTTTTATTTTTTTGTTTTCTAGTCCATGTTTATTAACAATTCTTTTTAAGTAGCCCCCTAGAGCTGCCGCCAATTCAACTCCGGTTGGTCCTGCTCCAACAACCACATAGTTGGCTTCTTCTTTTTGATCAAGAACTGCTTTGTGTAGATGTTTTCTAAGCTCAACAATCTCTTCTACTGTTTTCATGCCTATTGCGTAATCATGAAGACCTTCAATATTAAAGAAAGTAGATACTGAGCCAAGCGCACAAACTGCGTAATCATACTCCAGCTTATCACCGCTTTCTAAAGTAATTTTTTTACTTTTTGTGTCAATCTTTTTGGCTGTATCTACTATTAGGTTTAAATTTTGAACATCTAAGAACATCCACTCTAGCGAAAGTCTTGCTATACCCATTTTGTAACCTGTTGCGGCACGGTACAAAGCTGGGCAATACCTAAAATCTGGAGAGTTATTTATAAGGGTTACTGCAAGGTTTGTTTGGTTTTTAAGTTTTCTGGCTAATCTAACGCCAGCAAATCCACCACCAATAATTACTAAACGCTTCATTACTTAAGCACTATACTTCTCTTTAAGCATTTTTTCAAAGTAGTACAGCATCTTGTTATTTTTAATGAAAGAAATTACCATAATGCTAATGGATGACTTAAAAAGTAAGTTAAAAACTCTTATTGCTGGTGATGTTCTTGATGACGAAGAAACCCTAGAGAAGTTTAGTCATGATGCAAGCATGTTTGAGCTTAAGCCAGAAGTTGTAGTTGCACCCAAAGGTGCTGAAGATGTAAAAAAACTAGTTAACTATGTTAACGAAAATAAAAACCTATCACTTACTGTTCGAAGCGGTGGAACATGCATGTCCGGTGGGGCGATTAATGATTCTATCATTCTAGATTTTTCTAAATACTTTACTTCTATAAAAAAAGTTACAGATAAAAATGCAGTAACAGAACCGGGTGTATTTTATAGAGATTTTGAGGTTGAGACTCTTAAAAAAGGTGTAATTATGCCAAGTTACCCCGCCTCAAGAGATTTATGTACAGTTGGCGGAATGGTAGCTAATAACGCAGGCGGTGAAAAATCTTTGCAATACGGCAAGACAGAAAAATACATTAATCAGTTAAAGGTTGTATTTGCTGATGGAAACGAGTATGTGGTTAAACCCCTAAATAAGGCTGAGCTAGATAAAAAAATAAAACAAAAGGACTTTGAAGGTAAACTTTATAAAGAAATTTTTGAACTGGTAGATAAAAATTACGATGCAATTAAGAGTGCTAAACCAAATGTAAGTAAAGACTCAACCGGATATCACATATGGAATGTCTGGGATAAAGAAACGGGCATTTTTGACTTAACGCAGCTAATCGTTGGTTCTCAAGGTACGTTAGGTATCGTTACTGAAATTGACTATAAGCTTGTGCCAAATCCTAAACACAGCGGAACGCTAGTTGTATTTTTAAGAAGTTTAGATAACCTGGGTGATTTAATAAATGATGTTTTAAAGCACAAACCTGCTACGTTTGAGGGCTTTGATAACTACACCCTATTCCTAAGTTTTAAACTCTTCTTCTTTTTCTATAAACGTATTGGCTGGTTAGCCATGATAAAGCTTGCTTTTCAATTGATACCAGATGCTTTTAAGTTGCTTAGAGGTATTCCTAAAATGGTGCTATTAATCGAATTTGCCGCAGACACCCCAGAAGAAGTTGCAAAATTAGTTCACGAAATGAAGAAGGATTTAGACAAATATGGTTATGAGGCTTTGTTTGAAGAAGATGAAACAGAAGCAAAATCGCGCAAGTTTTGGATTATGCGCCGCGAAAGCTTTAACTTGCTTAGACAAAAAGTAAAGGACAAACACACTGCTCCGTTTATGGATGACCTAATTGTTCCACCTGAGGTGTTGCCACAGTTTTTACCAGAAATTCGAAAAGTAATAAATAAATACAAATTAATGGCTACAATTGCTGGGCACTTTGGTGACGGTAACTTTCATATTATTCCGCTAATGAATATAGAAAAGAAAAAAGAGAAAGCCAAGCTTGAGCCAGCCATGAAAGAGATCAATGAAATTGTTCTTAAATACAAAGGTTCTCTATCTGGCGAGCATAATGATGGCATGATTCGTGGACCTTGGCTTGAGAAAATGTACGGCAAAGAAACATTTGGTTACTTTAAAAAAGTTAAAGATATATTCGATCCTAAAAACATATTTAACCCACATAAGAAAACTGACTCAGACTGGGATTTCAGCATGAAACACCTAAGACAAAAATTTTAAATAAAAACTGACCCATATTAGGGCCAGTTTTGTTAAGTTCTGTAAAAGCTATGCTAGTACTGGGAATTTCTTAACTAAATCTTGACTTTGCCACCACTTACCTAAGCCCCATACTTGATTGCCATTTGTAACTAATATTCCTAGTAGTACAACAGAATATACTATATGGTCATCAAGAATTGGATTGTTCTCTGGCGGTAGTACTGCAGACCACATCATCATTAGTAGCACTATTCCAGAAACAGCTGCTACCTTGACGCCTATTCCCAGCACAAGCGCTAGCCCAATAAGTAGCAAGCCTGCCATAAACAAGAAATCAACCACCGTATTGCCGGCTAAGTCATTATAGAAGTCTTGCAACGGTCCTTTGGCTGCAAATTTCAGAAAGCCAGTTGTAGGTGATCCACCCTTAGCTACGCTTTTTTCGCACAGCACGTTAACTGATTCTGTTTTAGATTCCATGTCTACTGTTCTACAGGTTGCGTAGCCCAGTCCAAACATCTTATCCATAAAGGCCCATAAAAATATAAGACCAATTAATATTCTAAGAGCCGCCCAAATTTTAAATTGCACGGTGCCCTTTTTTGCTTTTTTTGTTGCCATTTTTATCCCCCGGCTTTGGTTTTTAATTTGTTACATAATAATTTTAATAGAAAGTAGTTAAAATGTCAACAAGCTTATGCTTATTACTATTATCTGCATCAGTGGTATAATAAGTACATGAAGAAGAATGTAATCATAGCTATCTTACTTATCGCTATTCTTTGTTTAGGAGTAGTTCTTTACTTACAGAATGATTCAGAGAATAGTTCTGATATTAGTAATCAACCACAAAGTTCTCAAACTTCTGAGTCTACCACATCAACATCGTCAAACAGTAAAACACTTGATTTGTCTAACCAAGGCTTAAATGAGCTTCCAAAAGATGACTTAGATGATAAAACTATAGTTGTTTTAGATGTAAGCAGCAACAATTTAACAGGTGCATTACCGGCAGAAATTAGAAAACTAACAAATCTAGAAGTATTAATTGCCTCAGACAATAATCTTACTGGTATTCCTGCAGAGATAGGTCAACTTAGTAAACTAAAAACAGCAAACTTTGCAAACAACGATATCTCAGGCTTACCTTTAGAAATCGGTAACTTAAGTAATCTTGAGACCTTAGACCTTCGTGGAAACCCTAATGTGTCTACATACGACATAAGTCTTATACAGCCAAAAATTCCAAACGCTCAAATACTTACAGACTAGTAATTGCTATTGTGTGTCTGTTATTGAGATTGTTTCAATGCCCATTTTCATAAGGGCTATTTTACCTGCTTCATACATCTCCCACATGGGGTGTTCTATTCTGCTGTACAGTAATGTGGCTTTGCCGTTGTCTTCTCTGCCTTCTTCTAGTAAACCGTGATCTCGTAGGTTGTTCAACGGGTCACGCACAGATGTTTTCTCTTTATCTAATAATTCAGCAATCTCCGCTACCGTAACGCACGTTTCAGGGTCAGGAATAAAGCTCAGTGCAACTCGCGTTCGTAGTTCACCGCCAAAAAGTTCAAAGGCAGGATGGCCAATTCTCCGGGTACTCATAAATATATAATATCATAATATATTCATAAGTCAATGTTATGGTTGTAATTTGCTGTTTATGGGCAAAGAAATTGACCTAGGATTGACTGCCCCAATAGTCCTCGCCCTCTTTTTCCATTTTTTCCAGCCTTGTGTAGTAATCTGGCAGTTCTTTAAGGTGAGCCCAGGCAATTTTACCAGCTAAATTGTAGTCATCATTAATAACATTCGTTTCTGGGTCGTGGCTGCCGTGTTCCAACTCAACACTAATACCAACCCTAAATTCATTAATGTCTACTTTATCCCAATTAATCCCAATGGCATCGCCAATTCTTTTAGCTTCTTTTTCTGTGAATTTTCTGTGACCTGACATAATTATACTCCTTAGTTAACTTTTAAATTTATTATGCATAAACAAACCCTTTTTAGGTTTATAGACAGTATTTGGAAAGTTCTCTGTTAACTTCCAAACACAGCCATTCACGGTTTTGGGGTGAAACTTTGGGTTAAATTCTTTAATCTGATTGCTAAGCTCTGTCCAGCCAACTCCTTTTGGGTTATTACCAATAATTTCAATAGCTTTAGAATTAATTTGCCCAGTTATAGTATCAGGGTTAATTTTTTTATCTAACACTCTTTATTGTTTTCTTTTACTTTGAAGTAATAATTCAATCACTGTCATTAATATTAACCCACTGCCCAGGCCAATGAATAATCCCGCAATAAGATTATCAGTTAAAAAGCCTATTCCCATACCCAAAAGTAAACCCCCAGGAACTAGCACTCCGCTTGGGCTATCTTTTTTCATAGTATTCTCCTTTTTTACTTACTACTATATTGTCTCATATAAATAAAGCACTATTGATAAATAGTGCTTATGCTTGGCTCCGGGGAGAGGATTCGAACCTCCAACCTAGTGATTAACAGTCACCCGCTCTACCATTGAGCTACCCCGGATAACGAATGTTGATTATAGCTTTTTACTCTGTTTTTTGCAATCAAGTATACCTAATCTTCAATAATAATATTTTATATCCGTGAAAGTGTTTATGATTAGACATAAAAATGATATAATTTGAGGTAATTTGTTATTTAACGCATTACACCGTTAGAAATGGGAAATTTTTGGAAAAAAATTAATACCGTATTTACTAAAATAAATACTAAGCTTAGCAAAACAGTAATATCTCTTAAAGACCCTAAAAAAATAGCCAAAAAACACATAAGTACTGCAAAAAAAATTTCACAGACAAAAACTTATAAAAAAACAAAACATTATACAAAAAGAGCTCATCATCATGTTGCTGCCCGCCCGCATAACTATTTGATGAGCAAATCAAAACGTTATGCGGCTTGGCATGGCTGGCAGCATCATGGCAAAGTCCATGTTGCAATTGCAGCTGTCTTTACAATTGTTTTTGTTGGGTTGCGATTGCATGCTTATGCGGTTGACACTGGCTTTATATGGACGTTTGAAACTCCTGGAGACTACACTTTTGATGGCAATAAAGTAGAATCAAACAATAATGATCTAAGGCTTAGTTTAGAAGACAAAATAGAAAACTTTACTCTGGCTGGAGGAAAGTTACAGTCTAATAATGTGCTAGATGTAGCAGCAGATGATACATATTACTTTGTGTCGAACAGTCTAGGTATTGATGTTATCAGACAAGATACATGGGAGCGCACAGCTTATATTACATCTGGTGGTGGCTTCCCAACGATTATTGTTGAGAATGGTTATATTTACGCCGGTAAGAATGGTGGAATTTATAGGTGGCAAGTCAGTGCGTTGACTAATAACACACCTCTAGGAAGTTATAGGTATACAACCAGTACAACTCCTGCTCTTGGTCATGCCAATGTTACCGATATGGATTCTGAAGTTATTGATGGGAAAACATATATTGCAGTCGCAAACCAAACACACATCAGTTTAATTAAAGACGATCTTGGAACAAATACTATAGTTAAGGGTAATGTTAGCTTAGTCGCATCTGTTTATGGCGTGGCAATTACTAGTGATAATACCTTGTACTATGGAATGCGGGGGGCTGGTTCAACGCCAGTTGAACCAATAATGGTTAAGTACAATGCTAGTAGCATTGCTTCTGATTGGAGTTATAATCAAGCCGATGTTGACTATGGTATTCAAGATAGAGTGGCAGGGTCAACTACTCATGGCCCCGATCCAGCTTCTGGAGCTTATCTGGGTTTGCGCGTTACGGTTGGCACCTCGACAGCTAACGCTGGCGACAATACGCTTTATATAGAGACTCAAGAAGGCTTGAGTATAATTCATGAAAACCGCACTACGCCTGCCTCAGGAACAGTAAATAATTTCACTCATGATAGTCGAGGAGCAAATCTACTTACCGGAGCAAATACGCAGTCTAGGTTCACAACGTCAAGTCCTGCAAGCAGGACTATTGATGGTAATTTGGGCACATACTATTACAGTGTTAGTTCTTCATATAATGCAGCTAACTGGGTTGAGTATGATCTTGGCACTTCTTTAGAGGCTAATCTTTTCAGGCATTTTTTATGGACTGACGATAAATATAATCCAGATAGTTACACTGTTGAGGCGTCAACAACTGGTACATCTCCAAATCTATCTACATCTTCTACTGCTATTGGGCAATGGCCATTGAGTACTTCTTTCTCGCCCGAAAAAGGTATAGATGATAGTATCGGAACTGATTATATTTCTAAAACAAGTTCGAGTCACATAGAGAACCAGCTATACGAGGTTAGATACGATTCTCCACAGGAAGTTGGTGCCGTTGATATGCAATTTCGGGAATCATCACGTCGTGGACGAAATTATGTTATTGAGGGAAGCTCTAATTCTACGAGTGATCCAGTCGTGCCAGTATCAGCTACTGCCTCAAGCAGTGTTAGCGGCTCAACAGATCCAAGCAAGGCTTTCGATGCTAACATAGGAACAAAATGGGAAGCAGCGGCGGCTCCAAGTGTTGCTGCCCCACAGTGGATAAACTATGATTTTGGATCGTCAAAAACCATAGCGGGTCTACATTTTGTAACAACAGATAGCAACTCCCAAGCTGCGAAGGCATATACAGTTGAATACAGTGATGATTCTAGCAATTGGCAAACTGCCTATACTGAAACCTCTCAAACAACTAAATACGGACGGGTATCTTTTAGTCCCATAACTGCCAGGTATATTAGGTTGCATTTTACTGAGACGCAGCTTGGTGGTCGTATTGTCATACATGAGAGCGAATTCTTTGAAAGTATGTTTGAAGGTGGCACAGTTACCCAATTAGCTGAAGTTACATCAAATGACAGACTAGCTAAGCTATCGACCTTTACTCCGACAAGTGTAAAGTCAATACGAATTCGAGCGACTGGGGTTGGTGATTCAACAGGAACACTTGGAGTAAGAGAGATGAGGACCCATACCACAAGTTTTGAATCAGGTACCGTTACAAACTTATTATCGCCTACTAATATGAGTTGGTTAGCCCCCTCAACTAGCTATACAAGGAATCACGATATGGGATTTTCGACTCCATCGGTACAATACATAAGGTTGAGCCAGGATATTGTGCCAAGTGGAGGTATGTTGGTTTCTGAGGCAAGGCTACATAATTCTACACTGCCAGAGTGGTTTCCTTCATTGATTACGGCTGGAGCTGTTAATACAGAGACCAATAGTTATTATGCGATTCTAAATACCACTGCCCCAGAAGATGGACGTATGCTAAAGATAGATGGCGCTACAATAAATTCACCATCTATTACTGATGTTATTGATGTGACTACAGAACCTGATCTGGCTAGTGATGAGTTTACTTCTGTTCATATCGTAGATAGTAATCGAATGATTACTGGTACCTCTGATGGCGGAGCAGCTTTCATTGGTAAGCGTTATGCAACCGATTTACCAACAATTGAGCCAAATGACTCATATAACCCGGCAGCGGTAGCTAGTTGGAACTCATTTACTGAAGATGCCAATAAAAATGGCGGCGAAATTTATTATCAAATTTCTAATGATGATGGAGTTACCTGGTACTACTGGAATGGTAGTACTTGGGCAGAAACAGGGGCTAACGACAGGAACATTGCTACGGACATTGATGCACATATAGATGACTTCCCTATTGGTACGCGTGAATTTAAGTGGCGAGCTTACTTAGAAAGTAACGGATCGCAAGAAGTAAACTTACATAATGTTGAGATTACTATTAACCCAGATATAACTCCACCTACATCAAACGCCCATGATATTGAAATGTACATTGCAGAAAGTGGTGCACAGTACAACCAGGGGGATTGGGTTACGACAAACACTCCATATTTCTCTTGGGGAGCTGGTGAGGATGATAGTAACCCAGGTGCTAGCGGCATCAAAGGCTATTGCTTATATCTTGGTCAAAGTGATACAGCAGACCCGGTATCTGATAAAGGCATTCTTGGAACGAGCCCGCTCGATACAGATAGCACCTGCCCATTTGCAGTTGCATATACAGAAATCGATCTCTCGACATCCGGTTACTTGGCGTCTGCACTTACCTCTTCAACTAACTCATATTACTTACACATTAAAGCATTAGATTATTCAAATAATTTATATACTGGTTCTTCAGAGAGCTTTGACTTTTTGTTTGACAACACTGTCCCGACTGCTCCCGGTTTTATATCTGCACCTGCGCAATTCCTTGCTACACGGGATGTTACATTAACTTGGCCAACTACTGGTAGCGGTTCTGTTAGTGATGATCATTCTGGTGTTCTTGGTTTGCAGTATAGAATTGGTGGAGAAGGAACTTGGTATGGTTCAGGGCATACTGGTACGCAAGATGTAATGGATGTATTGCCAAATAACGGTACCTATCGTACTGATGAAACGTATGATTACCCTGTTCTAATAGAAGGCAATAATATAATCTACTTTAGAACAGTTGATAATGCTGGTAACTTCTCTTCTACCTATGCCACAGCTGTAATAAAAATTAATACTGCGGCACCGTCTTCACCACAAAATGTTTCTGTAACTCCAAGTACAAATACTACGAATGCTTTTGCATTTAATTGGGACGCACCATCAACTTTTGTAGGTCAGGCTTCTACACTGGAATATTGTTATACAGTTAACACATTACCTACCTCAAACACCTGTAACTTTACAGAAGCTGGTGTAACCAGTATTAGTACGGGACCATATGCTACTCAGCCAGGAGAAAATACGTTTTATGTAGTTGCAAAAGATGAGGCTGATAACATTAATTATGCTACAGCCGCGAGTGTAACATTTACGGCTAACACTTCGGCACCTGGTATGCCTAGCAATGTTGAGATTGCTGATATTTCTACCAAGGCAACAAGCAACTGGAAAGTTGCATTATCTTGGGCTTTACCGGTTGATCAAGGTGCGGGAATTGCTAACTATCGTATTTATCGTTCTGCGGATAATTCTAACTTTACTCAAATTGCCACTACGTCCGGTCTTAGCTACGTAGACTCAGATCTAAGCCAGACACGATATTACTATAAGATTAAAGCTTGTGACAGTGCTAATAATTGTGGTGCATACAGTAGCGTTGTAAATATGTTCC
The DNA here is from genome assembly GCA_020428405.1 of Candidatus Saccharimonadota bacterium. Lineage (GTDB taxonomy): Bacteria > Patescibacteriota > Saccharimonadia > Saccharimonadales > JAGQNJ01 > JAGQMZ01. The sequence continues at coordinate 14,940 of JAGQMZ010000009.1, forward strand.
CCACCGGTAAATTTACCGAGCCAGCGACATTAATAGCTAAACCTGAGGTATCAGGTGTCACAACAAAACGAGCTACCATAAAATGGTCAACTAATCGTGAAAGCGATAGCAAAGTTGCAATTGGAACATCTAGGGGCAACTATTTTGCATCTGAAATAAGTAATTCAAGCCAAGTAACTGCCCACTCGCTTGAACTTGATAACTTAAGTGCTGGTACAACCTATTATCTTGTTACGCGTTGGACGGATGAGGATGGAAATACCGGAGTTTCAGATGAGTTAAGTTTTTCAACTGCTCCTGCACCATTTGTAAAAGAAGCAAAAACTATTAAGGTTGGGCTTCAGAATGCAACTATTCAATTTACTTCAAAGGATGCTTCCAGGGCAGTTATTAACTACGGTAAGACTGATGCGTTAGGAGGACAGGTTGAGATCAATACCTCTACAGAAGAGTCGGTATACAATGTTGAACTACCAGATTTAACAGACGGTACAAAGTACTTCTACCGCGTAAGCTTATTAGACACAGAAGGTGGTAATTACCCGGGTGATTTATATTCGTTCACTACACCGCCAAGACCTAGAATATCTGATCTTAAATTCCAGCCCATACCCGATGAGCCAACAAGCACACAACTTGTAAGCTGGAAAACAAACGTGCCAGCTTCTTCAATAGTATCTTATGGAGTAGATGGTACGCCAGGAAAGGATATATCTGACAATGCTTTAGTAACTGATCATGAAATTATCATTAGAGATTTACTGGACGATAGTAATTATTATTTGATAGCTCAAAGTCGTGATGCTGGTGGAAATCAAGCAGTCTCAGATAGGCAAACCTTCAAGACTGCTCTAGATACCCGTCCTCCAAAGATAACAGAAGTAACAACTGAGACTACAATTCGTGGTACGGGTGCTGAAGCTCGTGGCCAAATAATTGTATCCTGGAAGACAGACGAGCCATCAACTAGCCAAGTGGCATACGCAGAAGGCTCAAGCGCAAGTGAGTTCAATAACCGCTCTTCAGAAGACACTGCCCTAGCAACTGAACATATAGTAATTGTTTCTGACCTGCCTACTTCTAGAGTCTATAGTATCAAACCAGTATCAAAAGATAATGCTAAAAATGAAGCCGAAGGTGAATCTCAATCAGCTATAATTGGAAGAGCTTCTGATGATGTAATAACAATCGTACTAAATACATTAAAGAAAGTGTTTGGATTTTAGGATGGAAAACGGTGGGATGATAGATCCTAAAAGCGAAGAAGTTGCAATTGCTGTTCGCGATGTTCAGCAACAGTTCAATATAAATAACCAACAGGTACAGGCGCTAAAACAGGTGGATTTTAGTATAGCAATAAATAGTTTTACCCTTGTATATGGTCCGTCGGGTAGTGGTAAATCAACCTTGCTAAACGTTCTAGCGGGATTACAGCCTCCAACTAATGGTAAGGTAACAGTCCAAGGACAGGATATATACAGCCTCAAGCCAGATGAGTTAGCTCACTTTAGAGCTAACAGGGTAGGTTTTATGCACCAGACTAATCACTGGATAAAAAGCTTAAATGTTATAGAAAATTTGTCTGTGCCCTTGTATTTTTTGGGCTATTCTAGGGCCAAAGCTAAAAAGCTGGCTATGATTGCACTTGAGCGAGTAAATATGGCTCAATATGCTGAAAAATCTCCGCTTGTTCTGTCTGGTGGTGAGCAACAAAGAGTTGCCATGGCGCGAGCCCTAGCAAACGACCCTGTATTTATTATTGCCGATGAGCCTACAGGAAACCTGGATACAGAAAATGGCGATGCTGTAATGAACTTGCTACTGACTGCCCAGAAAGAGTTTAGGCGCACTATTATTTTAGTTACTCACAACATGGAATATATTTCGCTGGCAGATCACCTGCTTAAAATACAAGATGGTTTTGTTGAGGACATTCCTAGTACTGATAGAAGTAAAGTAATGAAACGTTTACTCCATGATGTTAATCAAAGGATAGAACATTTATCTGAGGTGAAAAAGAATGCAAAAGCTATCTAGTAAAAAATATGACTCAATTCCGTTTTCTGTCATGATATTTTTAGCGTGGAAAAATATTGCTACTAAAAAGCTAAGGTCAGCAATTACTGTTCTTGGAGTTGTAATTGGTATAGGCTCAATTTTCTTCCTTTTATCACTCGGTCTAGGATTGCAAAATCTTGTGACAAACGAGATTATTGGTAATCAATCTGTAAAATCGATTAATATAAGTAGCCCAAATTCCAAAATAGTCTCTTTAAATTCGGAAAATGTTGATAGAATCGGTAATTTATCAAATGTTGAGAATATAGGAGTGTCCTACTCTTTTGCGAGCAGCCTTAAGTTTAATGGTAGCGAGATAGATACTATTACCTACGGAATCGATAAACCATACCAGGATCTATCTGATTTTAATATTATTTATGGCGAGCTTTTTAGTAAAGATGCAGTCCAGGATGCCTACTTAAATAAGGCGGCATTAGAAGCTGTTGGTTTAACAGAAGACTTAGAACAAGTTGTAGGCCAGAAAATTGACCTAGTAATACCAATAAAGTCCGATGCGGATGAAACAGAGATCAGCCAATCGTTCAAAATAGTGGGTGTTATAGACTCGGGGGCAGGCAGTGAAATTTTTATACCAAGCGTTGTTTTTGAGCAGGAAGGTGTTGAAGTTTATGATCAAGCAAAACTTATAGTTAGTGATGCGGATGGCATTGATGATACCAGAAAGCAAATCGAATCACTAGGTTTTGAGACTACTTCACCCATTGATACGATCGATCAAATTAACCAAATATTTAGATACTTTAATATTATTCTAGTAGGATTTGGTGCTATTGGAATGATTGTTGCAGTACTGGGCATGTTTAACACCCTTACAATATCATTACTGGAACGAACACGTGAGATTGGTCTTATGGTTGCACTTGGTGGTAGACATAAAGATATGCGCCGGCTATTTATTTTAGAGTCAATATTGCTATCTGTCATTGGTTCAATTATTGGAATAATATTGGCAGTAATTGCCGGGGGGATTATTAACACCGTAATGAATCAGTTTGCTAGTGGCCGAGGCGTAACGGAAGGTTTTGATATATTTGCAACACCTTGGTGGCTTGTGTCGGGCTTAATAATTTTCATGGCACTTGTAGGTCTTGCGGTCGTATTCTTGCCTGCCCGTCGGGCGCAACATATTAATCCAATTGATGCACTAAGAAGAGAATAAGAGCTATTTAATGCTTCTTTGGGCATCACGCATTTGGTCACGTTTTTTTATGGCCTGTCTTTTATCGTAGCGTTTTTTACCCTTACCGGGTGCAATCTTGATTTTTATATATCTTCCCCTGGTTAATATTTCTATGGGTACTATGGTTTTACCTTGCTCTTTTGCTTCAATGAAAATTTTTAGTTGTTTTTTATTGACCAAAAGTTTGCGAGTTCTGGTTTGCTGTGAGTCGGGTATGGTAAATGTTTTACCATCAGTAATTGTGGCATTTACTAGAAACAACTCGCCGTCTTTTAGGTTTACAAATGAGCCACGCAGATTGCCCTTACCCTGTCTTAAAGCTTTAGTTTCTTTGCCACTTAAAACAATACCGGCGATGATTTCATCGCCAAGTTCGTAGTCATAGCGAGCTCTGGGATTTAAAATTTTACTGCCTTTAGTGGTTTTCATAAACTATAGTATAAAATAATAACGTAGATAAGTAAATGTCAGCAACTGAGATTATTTGGATCTTTGATGTTTTGTATCCTGCAATTATCAGCTTGAAGTTCGTGGATAGTTTCTTGTGCTGCTTCCCATACGCTAAAATCGTTAAATTTAACTTTACGGTAATACCACCACTCCATACCCCATAAATCTATGGCTTTCATTCCGGTGGCTACGCCGTAATTTACACGTTCTCTAAAAATTGTGCCGTTAAATGACTTATCTTGTTCATCTAAAGACACTTCAGTAATGTCTTTTGGCGGCCATGGTTCGGTTTGCATTTCATGAATAATGGTATTTTTGCCAGTAGTAATCTCTGTAGCGCCTGCTAAAAATCCGTAAAACCAAGCCGGAAAGGGGTATTCAAAATATCGTTTTGTAACAGTTCTGTCCCATACCCGTTTATAGATTGAAGCACCGACTATATCTGCTCTTGGTTCACCAATTGGCCAGCTTGGCACAGCATTATTGCTGCGAGAAACTACTATGGGCGTGTCAGGATCCAGTGCTTTGACAAAGTTAAATTCATCAACAAGCCTCTCTCTAGTGTGATCTTCGCATTCACCAAATACCTCCAAAAAATATTCGTTTTCAAGTTGGTAGCTTACTAGTGAAGGTCTGTCTTTATATCTTTTAATAATTTCGCCCATGTACTCTTTAAGCTCATCTTTCCAGGCATTGCCTTCCTCTTGGTGAACCCAGGTTGGAATGTGGCATTCCGGCCAGCGTGGTTGACGTGCGCCGATCGCTAGGGTTACTTGCCCCCCGGCCTTTTCTATCATGTCGAATTGCCAGTCTAGCTCGCTAAAATCGTATTGGTTTTTTTCTGGCTCGCCCAAGTTCCAATAGCTAACCAGTCTAAATCGCCGCAGCCCTAAATCATTGATCGCAGCTTGCAGTACTTCTTCCGGGTTTAGTCCTAGATGTCTGGCATACTGCGGGATAAAAGAAGTTCCTAGAACTAGTGGCTCGTTCTGGTGTTTGTAAATATACCACTGAGAAATGCCATACATACATGAAGTTAGAAAAATAAGCGTGGCTAGAAGCCAAATTCCAATTTTTTGAACAACACTAGATTTTTTATATAGCCGTCTAACAGAACCTAGGTGTTTTTTACTGTGATGCACTACCTTATCACGCGTCTTAACAAGGTGGTGCTTGTAACCTGATTTGTTTTTTTGTTTCTTAGCCATCTGATAGTATTAATTAAGCAATGGTAAAACCATTAACATTATCAATAATTATACCAGTATTCAATGATGAAGACCACCTAAAGCATTGTTTGGACAGTATACAAAAACAGGCAGTTTTGCCTGATGAAGTTATTGTTGTGGACAACAATTGTAGTGATGGTTCTATAAAAGTTGCCAAACAGTACAAGTTAGTTAAGGTTATAAACGAACCAAGGCAAAGCGTTTTGTATGCTCGGTCTAAGGGGTTGAATGCTGCAAAAAGTGACATATTAGGCAGGATTGATGCTGATACTATTCTTGATAAAAACTGGGTAAAAAATGTAAAAGCAATATTTGCTAATAAAAATGTTGCAGCCGCAACTGGGCCGATGCATTTTTATGATATGCCGTTTTCGCCCGGCAATAGATTTTTAGACCACCTTTTTAAAGGACCGCTATATAAATATACACGTAAGTTTCCTTTTTTAGCTGGTAACAATATGGCTGTAAGGCGTAGTGCGTGGCAAAAGGTAAAACAAGATTTATGCGATGATAAGACGATTCATGAAGATCTTGATATAGCAATCCATCTGTTTCAAAGAAACATGAAAATTACATATGACAAAACTATGGTGGCCGGCATGTCGGCACGACGGTATGATGATGCGCCTAGCAAACTGAGGCGTTATATAAAAATGACCGACAAGGCTTTTGAAAAGCATGGGTTAAAGACCATCGGTGTAAAAGTTTCTGCCTTTGCATATACTTTAGGGTATTTTTTGCTTTGGCCACTAAGACGCTCGTATAACCCAAAAACCGGAAGAAGAAATATAAGACAATTTATTGTCGGCAATAAACCGCGTAAGAATCCTATGGATTAGGGTCGGGGTTTATGGTTCTGTAACCATTCTCGTCAAAACCAGTTTGGCAGTCTCCCCAAAGTCCGAGGTTTTGCTGCCTGGCTTGGTTCTCTAATTCTTTGAATTCTTCTTTTTTTGTGAATGGAAAGCTAGTATAGGCAAATCCATAACCTTGTCTGATTATCTCGGCATTAACCAAGGTTCCTTCTGGCAAATAGATGTACCTTAGTAACCTATTGTAGCGGTCGCGGTTAGTGTTTTCTGGGTCGGCTTCTAGTCTGACTGCACTGTCGCCAATTAAGTTTTTTGTAAATTGGCTGGCGGCACGGCCAAAACATTGAACAGGCTTTCTTGGATCGCGAATTTCTGGCGTGTCTACCCCGATAAACCTAACCCGTTCTTCGGTTCCGTTCATATTAACCGTTAGTGTATCGCCGTCTTCTATGTTGACTACTTCATATGTCCCAGGGCTCAAAATAGTTGGCTGTTGGTCATTTGAAAAATCATTAAAACCCAGAGCTTCGGTTAAAAACCCAATACCAAAAACTATAAAAGCAATTAATAGGGTAATTAGTTGCTTCTTATGTTTTTTGGAAAACCTCATAGATGTTAAAAATCTATACCTTTGTTGGCTAAAAACTTATCATCAAAATGATGTACTATTTTTTGCATGTTGGTGGCTATGTCTACATACTTAAGCAGGCTTTTTGGAAAATTTCTTCCCGTAAGACAAATATTAGTGTCTTTATGTTTATTTTTTAGCAGATCTTCAAACTGTTTTCTTGTGATAAGTCCGTCATGGTAGGCGTTATTGATTTCGTCACAAATAATTAACTGGTACTTTCCACTGGTGGCAGACATATATGCTTTGTCATAAGTGACTGTCGCTGCTTGTTTGTGCTGGCTTTCGGTGATATTTTGCGGGCTTAAATCACCTGCCTTATAAAAGCCCTTGCCACCCTTAAAAAAGTACAGCTGGTCTTTGTATATATCTTGGATGTCACGAATAAAAATATGCTCGCTTACGCCCCAGTACTTAATAAATTGTATAAACGCTACATTCCAATCATTCCCAAGTGCCCGGGCCATTAGTCCAATTGAGGCACTGGTTTTACCCTTGCCTTCACCGGTGTAAACAATTGCTACAGATTGTTTTTGCTTATAGCCCTCAAACGCCATTGTATAGTAATCATATCATTAGGCAGCACTTGAAGGGCTATGATTATGGGTTGAGGATATATCAACAACGCTAACATTGTGATCAGCGTGTCTTAGAATTGCTAAAACACTTCTGCGAACTCGAAAAGCTTTTGTATAAATATCGGAATTAAATTGGTCTGCGTCCTTTGCCTTAAGAATTTCTGAAGCCAGTTTATCACTGTCAATTACACTTTCTGTCTCGTCGTCGAATATCGCAGTATTACATGCAAGATTGCCAAGTAGTTCTTCGCGCCCATATGTCTTTTCGGCTGATTTAGGGAAAAAACGATGTTCAATAATTCGTTCAATAGGGTTTAATCCCCTATCATCAAGTAATGTAGTTTGGTAATCATCAATAGCTTGTATGTCCGTGTAGTCAAAAGCCTCTAAAAGCTCTGTCACGGGAATGTCTCTTAATTCACCTGTGCTCATCTTGACCTCCTCCTATGAAATATATAACAAAATAGCGCTATACAAACAAGAATAAACACCACATATAGCGTGTGATAAATATCACACTACTTGTTTATTGCTTGGTCAATTTTTGCCTTGTCAAAACCTATAATGACGGTCCCATCAATATCCGTAACTGGTGTAGCTAATTGACCAGTTTTTTCTAAGACCCACTTTTGAGCTTCTTCGCTTTTGGTTAAATCTTTTTCTGTAAATTTAATATTTTTATCATGTAAATATTCTTTTAATGCGTGGCAAAACGCACAAGTTGGTGTGGTGTAGATTGTTATCATGTAAATATTCTAGCACCTATTCACAAAATTATTGCACCCCTATTGTTCCTCTGGTAAAATAAGGCAAGTGAAGACAGCCGCCGCCATATCGACGACGACTATGCCTCAACGTGTGAATAAGTGCGGAGGTATTTTTTAGTGCTGTCTAATATACTTGCTGCTACTGACCTGCATGTAAGCCTTAAAGCCGAACCGGTTTTTGATATAGGCCCGTTTACTGTTACTAATTCAATGATTTACGGATTGATTACCGGTATTTTGTTAGTAACGCTATTAGTGTGGGCGGCAAGAAAAATCAAAATAAATGGACAAAAAGGTTTCTCACAAATTCCTGAAGTTCTGGTTGAGTTTGTGCTTAATTTACTGGAGGGGCCACTTGGCTCAAGAAAGCTGGCAGTAAAATACGCGCCAATTTTTGCGTTCTATTTTGTGTTTATCATTTTTACAAACATGCTGGAACTTGTGCCTTGGGTTGGCCCGGGCGTTTATGTGGTTTATGAAGGCATAAAAACACCGTTATTTAGACCATTTACTGCAGACTTAAATGGCACCATTGCCATGAGCGTCATTGCGATTATTATGGTCCAGTATCTATCAGTTAAAGAACAAGGCGGGAAAAAACACTTGCAGCACTACTTTAGCGATAAACCACATAACCCTATTAATTTCTTCATTGGCATCTTAGAGGTATTTGGTGAATTTACTCGTATTCTAAGCCTGTCACTTAGGTTATTCCTTAACACAGCTGTTGGCGAGATTTTAATTTCTGTATTTACTTCATTAGTTCTTTCTAGCGGCAGAACTCCAGTAGCGGTTATTCCGATATTTTTATTTGAAACATTAGTGGCCGGGATTCAGGCTTACGTGTTTACAATATTGTGCGCCACATATCTTGGCTTGGCGATTTCCCACGCGCACGAACATGATGAAGACCACCAAACTGATGATGCCCCTAAACAGGTCGAAGAGGGTGTTGGTGGTGGTTAGAACCAATAAAGATAAAGGTAAAATTTAAGTCCGGGTGTTTTAAAGCGCACGGCAAAGGAGAAATATGGTTCCAGTATTAACAACATTCGCCGAGACAGCAGAATCAGCTGCAGCAAGTGCAATTACAGCAAAAGCAATTATGCTTGCTGTTGCTTTAGGAGCAGCTGCAATTGGTCTAGGTTGGCTTGGCTCAAACTACATGAAGGCCTTGGGTCGTAACCCAGAAGCTGGTAAAGCAGCCGGCCAGATTGTAATCATCGCAGCGATGATTGAAGTGACTGCGCTACTAGCCTTTCTACTAGGCGCATTCTTGCTATCATAAGAAACGATTAAGGAGTAAACGTGCACAACTTGGTAAATATAATTCAAATTTTTGGAGCAACTGGCGAGGAGCCGGAGGGCATTGCTGCTCTTGGCATTGATCCAATTGCAATATTGGCTCAAGCGGCCACGTTTTTACTCCTTTTTTGGATAATTAAGAAATTCGCGCTAGATAAGATTGTCGCAACACTAGAAAATCGCCGAAAAACAATTGATGACGGCGTCAGGCTTGGCCGTAAAATGGAAGCCGAACAAGAAAAACTAACCGAAACAATTGCTAAAGAGCTTCATAAAGCTCGTGAAGAAGCAGATAAAATTGTTCAAGAGAGCCGTTCCGAAGCCGCCGCAATTGTTCATGATGCTGAACAAGATGCTCGCGCAAAAGCCGAAGAAATCGTAAAAGATGCTCAAAGCAAAATTCATGAAGATGCAGACAAGGTCCGTAAACAACTAGAAGGAGAAATAAGACTACTGGTTGCCGAAGCAACAGAAGTAATTCTTGAAGAAAAGATAAACGCCAAGAAAGACGAAAGTCTGATTGAGCGGGCAATTGCCAAAGTGAGGAGCGCTTAACATGACTAAGCCAAGTAAACATGATTTAGCGGAAGTTGTGATGAGTTTATCTAAAAAAATGCCGCTTAATAAGTTGTCGAAAAGCTTAGCAAGTTATCTTCAGCAAGAAAACCGCACAGGTGAGTTAGATGCAATAATGCGCGAGGTTAAGTTTTTAAGACAAAAACAAGACGGCATTATTGAAGCTGACGTTACATCTGCCTTCCCTATCTCAAATACTACAAAGAAAAACATTGTAGATATATTTGGTAGCAAAACTTTAATTAACGAAGAAATTGATAAAGATGTTATCGGTGGCGTACGGGTGGAGACCAATGAGCACTTATTGGATCTAACCGTTCGCAACCGATTGAATCAACTTAAGA